>DATERV010000104.1:0-8759 GCA_035271185.1 Lachnospiraceae bacterium
GAATATCAATACTGCGCGGATAACATGAAGAACCTAACATCTGTAATAGAGGCTCATCCGGAAACACAATTTTATTTTTTTTATCCGCCTTACAGTATTCTATACTGGGAGGAACAGGTACTGACTGGCAGACTTGATACCATATTGAGTATTTATCAGCTATCTATGGAAACACTTTTGAAATATGATAATGTACGAGTATTCTATTTTCAGGATGAAAAACAGATTATAGAAAGTCTAGATGATTACCGGGACGTTTGCCATTTTGCACCAGCTGTCAATAAATATATTTTTGAATGTATGATGGACGGAGTAAGTGAAATTCATGATAGTAATCTGAAACAGCATATTGAGAGTATGAGAGAAATTGCAGTTGATTACTCCTATGATGATATATGGAGTGAGTAATCCTTTTGAAAAGAGGACATACAGATGGACAATAAGAATAACAATATCCGGAATGCCAGAATGGCCAACATGGAACTCTTGCGCATCATATCCATGATGCTTGTTATTGTATTGCATTTTTTAGGGAAAGGCATTGGAATCAGCAACGCTGCATCATCTGAAATGACAGCATATGGATATGTATCCTGGTTGATAGAGGCTTTTGCCATTGTTGCAGTGAATGTGTACATGCTGATCAGTGGTTATTTTCTGTTGGAAAGTACATTTAAGGTAAAAAGGTTGCTTACGCTTTTATTACAGCTCTGGTTTTACAGTATAGGAATTGGGCTGGTTGCAGCGGCATTTGGCTATTTGCCTCAGGAAGGTTTTTCCCTATATTACCTGGCACAGCTTCTTTTGCCTGTGTCCACCAACCATTACTGGTTTATGACAGCGTATATTTTCATGTATTTATTGATGCCGTTATTGTCTGTTGGTGTACGCAACATGACAAAGAAACAGTTTCAGATTGTTCTTTGCCTTTTGATTTTTACCTTCAGTATTATTAAATCGGTATGCCCCGTTCCCCTTGCTACGGATATGCAGGGTTATGATGTGATATGGTATCTATGTGTATTTCTAGTTGCTGCCTATATCAGAATGTATGGATTTTCATTTTTTAAGAATTGGAAAAGAAGCCTGTTTGTTTATGTTTTTATGGCGCTGATGATTTTTGGTACCACGTTTTTACTGCGTGCCTTTTTCCTGAAGACAGGAAAATTGGAAGATATGATTACAGTTTCTTATCAGTATAATCACATTTTTGTACTAATAGCTTCGGTAGCGTTGTTTTACTTATTTACTTTTGTTACTATAAAGCATAATTTGTGGGAAAAATTAATATTCAAAATAGCTCCATATACCCTTGGCGTGTACTTGTTACATGAACATACAGCAATCAGGTATGAATGGCCCGAATTTATTTTCAAGATAACCGGAATACCAAATGGTATGATATCATGGCTGTTAAGCCTTATTTTATCAGTCATTCTGGTTTTTACAGCAGGAATTTTGGTGGACATGCTGAGAAGTCAGCTTTTTTGTTGGATCAATAGCTTACTATCTCATTTTACCATATATAGAAAATTGATTGACTGGTTAACCGGTCTTTCCATAGTGAGTAAGAAAGAGGAAAAGTTATGAATAAAAGGATAAACCGTTATTTTTGGCCAATCATCCTTTTACTCTATCCTCTTAGACATATTAATTGGGGAATAGATTTGTGGGATACAGGTTATAATTATGCTAATTTTACATATGCAGGACTTAAACATATGGATAATATGTGGTTTTTTTCAACGTATCTATCCAATATTGCAGGGCATGTATTAACCCTCCTGCCGGGAGGACATACCCTTTTATTCTTAAATCTCTATACGGGATTATTTGTGAGCTTACTGGCGCTTTTAGCTTATTATTTTTTGACTGTAAAAGTTCAAATTCCTGCCCCCATTGTATTTTTAGGGGAATTTGTGGCTATCAGCCTATGCTGGTGCCCAACAGCAGTTTTGTACAATTATCTGACTTATGTGTTTTTTTTGATCGGAGTCATTCTTTTATATCAAGGTCTTGTAAAAGAAAGAAATGTTTATCTGATTCTGGCAGGATGTGCACTGGGATTGAATATTTTTGTTCGTTTTTCCAACCTGCCCCAGGCCGGCTTGATTGTGGCAGTATGGGCATATGGGATGATCTGTAAAAAGAAGATTGGAAAAGTAGTAAGGGAGACCTTGCTCTGTCTGGCAGGTTATCTGGCTGTAGTTGCCGTTATTCTTGGGACAATTGCAATTCGATATGGCTTAAACAGCTACATTGATGGGATTAGAAGTCTGTTTGCCATGACTGATACGGCAACCGATTATAAAGCAACATCCATGATCTTTAGTATGCTTCAGGAATACTTGGATCACTTTTACTGGGTAACCAGATTACTGGTATTCATGTTGTTGGGGTTGGTTTTAAGTCTCCTCTTGCCTGAAAAATTAAAGAAAACCAAGCAGATTCTCTGTATTGTGATTACAATTGGAAGTGGTGCCTGGTTGTATTTAAGAAACTTTTGTTCAATGGATTATACAGCTTATATTTCCATGCGAAGACCGGCAATTCTGTTTTTGATTATCACACTGTTTGTAGCGGCACTGCGTATCATACAGCCTCGTACGCCCAAAGAAGAAAAACTCTTAGCCGGAATGATTATGCTGGTGGTATTATTAACCTCACTTGGCAGCAATAATGCGTTGTTTATCAGCATCAATAATCTGTTTCTGGCCGTTCCCTATGTGTTCTGGTGCTGTTTCAGGTTGTTAAGTTCATCCAATAATATCAAAGTACCTGCGATTAAGAATTTGGATGTTTTTATGGTGAAATGCATGATGGTCCTGTTTATGCTTATTTTTGTTTATCAGAGTATTGCTTTTGGCACTCGTTTTGTGTTTGCGGAAGCAGAAGGCGTTAAAAATGTAGATACAAAAATAGAAAACAATGCTATACTAAGAGGAATTTATACAAATAAAGAAAAAGAAGAGTGGATCAGTGAAATAGCAGACTACGTTTCCACTCATCAATTGTCGGGCAGGGAAGTTCTTTTGTATGGACAAATTCCCGCATTGAGTTTTTATTTACAAATGCCGTCTGTTTTCAATCCTTGGAGTGACCTGCGTTCTTTCCAGCTATCTTCTATGGAAGATGCTATGGCAGATATGGAAGACGAACTGAGTAGAGAGATGGATATGCCGGTGGTAATATTAGAAAGCAGTCAGTTATCTGTTTCCAGTGATCCTAAGTTAGACTTAATTTTAAATTATATGGAAAGACATGGATATAAAAAGTGCTTTTCCAATGCTAAATTTACTTTGTTTGAAGCAGAAAAGAGGGCTTATGATTAATTTTAACGTACCACCTTTTACAGGAAAAGAAATGGACTATATCAAACAGGCAGTGGAGAGCCAAAAAATCTGTGGGGATGGTCAATTTACCAAAAAGTGTAATGCATGGCTGGAAAAGAAGACAGGCACTGCTAAATGCCTTCTGACCACATCTTGTACCCATGCCATTGAGCTGGCAGCTTTATTATGCGATATTAAGCCTGGTGATGAAATTATTATGCCGTCCTATACCTTTGTGTCTACAGCAGATGCTTTTGTTTTAAGAGGAGCAGTTCCTGTTTTTGTGGACATCAGACCGGATACCATGAATATAGATGAAAAGCTGATAGAAGACGCTATTACTGAAAAAACAAAGGCAATTGTACCGGTGCATTATGCTGGTGTTTCCTGCGAAATGGATACCATCATGGCATTGGCAGAGAAATATCACTTAGTGGTAATAGAGGATGCCGCTCAAGGAATTATGTCAACCTATAAGGGAAAGTCGTTAGGCACCGTTGGTAACTTTGGCTGTCTGTCCTTCCATGAAACAAAAAATTACAGTATGGGGGAAGGTGGCGCATTACTGATTCGTGATGAGAAAGATATCGAAGAAGCTGAAATCATCAGGGAGAAAGGCACCAACAGGTCCAAATTCTTCAGAGGCCAGATCGATAAGTATACCTGGGTAAATTTTGGCTCATCCTATCTTCCCAGTGATATGAATGCAGCGTACCTGTATGCTCAGTTGGAAGTGGCTGATGAAATCAATGATTCTCGTATGGCAATCTGGAACCGTTATTATAAAAATCTTACATCCCTTAGAGACAGTGGTAAGATTGAACTGCCATTTATACCAAAGGACTGTGTCCATAATGCCCACATGTTTTATATTAAAGTAAAAGATTTGGAAGAAAGAACCAAATTGATTCAATTTTTGAAGGACAATAAAATCATGGCTGTCTTTCATTATATTCCCCTCCATTCAGCTCCTGCAGGTAAGAAGTTTGGCAGGTTCCACGGAGAGGATAAGTATACCACCAGAGAAAGTGAAAGACTTTTAAGGCTTCCCATGTATTATAAGCTTACACTGGATCAGGTGGACGAAATCTGTGGTAAATTGATACAATTCTATTCATAAATGGAGTATGGGATGTTGCTGGTACAAATACTGATTTTTATTTTTCTTACACTCATACTTCCTGTTCTGGTAGGAGCAGGAAGTTCCGCCTTCCTAGAGAAGCAACGGAAAAATATAGTGTTTATGTGGATGGCAGGTTATCTGCTTCTTTTTGGTGTCTTTCAATTGATTGCAGTACCTTTTATCCTGTTGAAGTTCCTTTTTACTTCTCTTGTATGGGTATATCTTGCAATTAGTCTGATTATGGGAGCTGCCGGCACATTGATTTGGTGGTATCGGAAAAGGAAATATCCTGTTTTCAGTCAAGTAAGAGTGAAGATGGACCGATCAGAAAAAATTCTGTGGATTATTTTTGGCGTAATTTTATTGATCCAGCTTATTCTGGCGGTGTTCCTTGCTTTTGGTGATGGGGATGACGCTTATTATGTGGCAGTTTCTACTACTACAGATTCATTTGATACCATGTACAGGTTTTCTCCTTATAGCGGGAGCAGTACCAGTTTCGATATCAGGCATTCTCTGGCCCCTTTTCCTATCTATATTGCTTTTTTAAGCAAGGTATCAGGACTGCATGCAGGAGCTGTTTCCCATGTGGGTATACAGTTGATTCTCATACCCCTTACTTATTGCATTTATGGCCTGATTGGCAGCAGAGTATGGAAAGGCAAAAGGAAATACCTTGCTGTCTTTTTGATATTTGCGGAGCTTCTTATTCTTTGGGGTAATTATTCTTTATATACTGCGGAAACCTTTCTCATGACCAGAACTAGACAGGGTAAATCGGCTTTGGGTAATATTGTGATACCTGCCATGTTTTTGCTGCTCTATATGATTGGAGAGCGTCTTGCAGAAAACCGTAAGGTGGAAAAAGGTCTTTGGGTTTTGGTATTAGCCACGGTGACAACATCCTGTCTATGTAGTGCTTTAGGTGGATTTTTGATGTTCGTTTTACTGGGATTATTTATATTATGTATGATATGTGCCTACAAGAAATGGAAGATATTGCTGCCTTCCATTATTTGTCTGATCCCTGCAGTAGTTTATCTGGGATTATATGTTTTTTTGGCATGATAGGAGAGAAACATGTGGAATAAGGTACTGACTTTATATGAAGGTTATATTGGCATGGGGATGATTGCTGGACTATTTTTGGTAGCAGTGATTTATCTTTATGTGGCCGAGAAGAATAAAACCACACGGATCATTTTTCTCTATATACCTATTATGATACTGATTTTGTATTTTTGTCCTTTCTTTGCAGCTGTTATTTATAAACTTGCAGGAGAAGAGATCTATTACAGACTTTTGTGGCTGGTACCTATTGTTCCGGTACTCGCATATACAGCTGTCAAAATTATATCAGGATGTGAAGGTAGGAAGAGAATATGGACGGGGCTGGCTATGAGTGGAATGGTTATTCTTTCAGGTAGCCTTGTGTATCAAAGTCCTTACTTTTCCAAAGCACAAAATGTATATCATGTTCCACAAACAGTAGTAGAGATCTGTGATGAGATTAAGATGGAAAATCAATGGGTCATGGCAGTGTTTCCATCAGAATTTATCCAGTATGTGAGGCAATATGAACCTATGATATGCATGCCTTATGGAAGAGAAATGTTGGTAGAGCGATGGAATTTTGAAGAAGAGTTCTTTGATCTGATGGAAGCAGAGACATTGGATGCAGGAAAAATTGCAGAGAAAGCAAAAGAATGGCGGTGCCTTTATATCATAGTTCCGGTTTCCAAACAGCAGACAGGTAATTTTTTAGACTTTGAATATGAACAGTATGATGAAATAAATGGGTATTATGTTTATCGAGATATGGGATTATACCAAGAAAAAGCTTCAGCTCGTTGAGCTGAAGCTTTTTCTTTGGAAATCATTTTGTATTAGTAGATAGTTGTATAGCTTTCTAATGCTTCTTTCATTCTGGAAGCAATCAGTTTCCTTCCCTGCTGATTCAGATGCAGGTTATCAGTCAAATAATCGGATGCAATTTCTTCATGAATTCCACCAAATACATTATCTACAAAAGAAACCTCCAGCTGATAAGTGGTTTCAGCCTGCTTATTAAAATAATCAGATAATTTGACCCCCCAGCTGTTTAGCTTGGCGTCACTGCTTGCATAACTTCCATCTTCAGATACACCATAAGCATAGGGATGGGACATGATGATAATACGAATCCATGGAAACTTCTCTTTGATCAGCTCGACGCCCGCTGACATGGAATCTATATAGTAATCGTAAGCGCCGGATGTCTGAATGGTAGTAAAGTCATCTGAGGAGTATACTTTATGATTGTCCAGATAATCGCTGCCATCATACATAATAAAGATGGCATCTACCGTTTTGAAATCGATGGACTGAAGCAACCGAACAGACTCCTGAATCTCGTTGTTGCCTTCCCCTAAGGCATCTATTGCCTGATCGGCCATTGCCCCATTATCAGCTGCAAATATTGTGGTCAGCCAGTAGAAGCTGAATGCATCTATGGGATTTGTCTCTAACTGATATGGCTGATTGAGGGAAGACATATAGGAACCCGGAATAGAACAATTATATACAGTAACACCTGCTTCCTGCTCAAATAAATTGCAGGTGCTTGATTTGGAATCTCTGTCATCTGCAAAGGGACTGTTCCCTAAACACACAACAGTGGTTTTCTTGTCATCAGCAGGAAATGTACCATCATCATCAGCCATTAACGGTATGAAGTAATCATAAGATTGAATTTCTGCATCTTCGGGAGAAGACTGTGCATCAATTTCTTCCTTTGTGATGGTTCTACCAAAACCTAATACCTTACTTACCAGAATCACGATGATGGCTACAATCAGGATACCAAATACCAGATTTATGCTAATTTTGAATTTCTTTTTTTCCATATACATCCCTTTCTTGTTAGATGCCTGTTTCGGCTTTCACCTGTAACTTGTATTATTTTACTATTATATGAAAAAACTGTCCAGTCAAGTCGAAGAGAATTTATAAATTCTAAAGAAATGATACAAACAAGATACAAAAGTACGGAGAATAAAGTGTGAAAGATAAATCTTTCACATTGGTTTTGATTTTATGCGTACTAAAGCACGCAGGTGGAAATAAGTGTGAAAGATAAATCTTTCACATAAGTATGGAAAAACATACCTAAGAGGGAAAACTAATTTTCCTTGAAGACATTACATAAAAATGATATAATATTACAGATTTGTTAAAAATGAAAGGTATGGTCGTGTATGAAAAAACTATTTAACCACAGCAAGAAAGAATACAATAAGGATCTTGAGTGGGAAGATGCTGAATATACAGGTGAATTCACTGAGGAAGAGTATCGGACCGAAGACGGTTATGAAGACACTGATGAATATTACGAAGACGAGTCTGCAGAGGATGGCGAGTATTATGAAGAGGAATCTGCTGAGGATGGCGAGTATTATGAAGAGGAATCCGCAGAGGACGAAGAATATTACGAGGATGATTCTGTAGAAGATGAAGAGTACTACGAAGAAGATGCAGCAGATGATCAGGAATATGATGAGGATGAAGACGAGTACTATGAGGAAGACAGTTATACGAGAAAAAAACTGGTTCCACTAAGTGCTAATTCGGATCGCAATATTTTTAGTAAACTTTGGAATACCTTACTCCATATGAGTACTATAGATAGAATCGTTACCACTACCGGCGTACTGGTACTGATTCTTGCTATTGTAACCGGTATAGTTTTTGCAAGTGCCAATGTGCTCAACAAGCAGGTAGCTTCTTTCCAGACAGTGGGGAATCAGCTTGAACAGGTGACATTAATCGGAGAACACGGACTTACTGCAGTAGCTGATGCCGAGTTAGCTAAAATTCTAGCAGCCAATGCCATTGAGGAAGATGAAAATACGGACTATAGTGAAAGTGAATTCACAAAGGAAGTGGATGTTTCCATAAATATGACTTCCATTGAGAAAGATTTGAAAATAAAGTTTGTAAACAGTAAGACCAACAAATTGATTGCTAATGTACCGTTTGTTGTATCTGTTGTTACACCGGGAGGGAAAACCGAAACCTGGACTGATGACGATATGGACGGTATTATTTATAAGAGCAGTATTACTCCGGGTGATTATTCAGTTACCATGACTGCACTTACAGATATAAAGTATGAGGATTATACAATTCCATCTTCTGTTAAAAAGACTACCGTTAAGAAAGATATAGCATATCAGAAGGTAGAAGTGGCAGATGAAATTAAGGATGAATCAGAAGTAAATTCCAAAAAGGAAGATACCAAAGAAAATGGAACATTAGTGGAATCC
>DATERV010000105.1:0-54930 GCA_035271185.1 Lachnospiraceae bacterium
GACAGCTGATAGAATATGTTTTATCGATTCTAATTGTAAAAATTCACTTTTGTTCTTTACATCGAAATATTTCCATACTTCAGAAATGTTTTGAATCAATTCTGCTTTCTCCATTATTAGTAATTGAAAATCGTCTGCTACATACGTTATCTTTGCAAAAAGATTGGTATGATCTTCCAAGGAAATTTGATATTCAACTTTATTTTGTGCGATACCTTTTATGTTTTTTGCAACCTTGACAACATATCCATTCTCTAAATCAAAAACACGTCTACCAGACCCTGAGCCAATATATCTATACTTTTCTTCTCTTATATTAGAAGTAATGATGTTAAAGTCAATTTTTTCTTTTTTGTTCATATCATTTCACCTACTCTGTCCATTTTTATATTTTTATAGAATAAGTAAAAACATACTATCAAAATTTTATTTTATGATTGGATTCACGATACAAAATAGCCTTATAATCAGAAGTATAAAAATCATTATTTTAATAGGTATTATATAATATTAATGAGAAAGATAAATAGTTCGGGGTTGAAATAATAAAAGCACCGTACAGTTTTTTCTACTGAACAGTGCTAAAATTTGCCTTGCATTATTTCGTTTTCATTTACTCTTAATTCCGCTTGTTGCGTGTTGTTTGCCTCACTATTCAGAGCACCTACAACCACGTGCATCCATTTAGTTCCAATGCCTTTTTGACATCTGGTAATTTGTTTTCTTTCACAAATATATAATCAGTATCATATGTAGCAACAACTAAAATCCCTGTTTTCTCATTGGCAATAATCTTTGACAAAAAAGCAATCATCCCATATTTTTCGAAAGCAGCATCTTCTGCAATACGGAAACAACTCCATCCATGTTCCACTTGAATGATATTTTCAGGGATTAAGTTTGTTTCACATATGACTGATAACTCATTATCTGATTTTCCAATAAAAACAGACTCTTTCTCCAATAAGTCAGTATCCATTTTTTGTACCTTACATATAGAAAATTCTCTGTTAATTAACTGTAAATTCATTCCTTTAATCCCCTATTCTCTCTAATCATAATTAGCCTCCGCTGGAGCATACCCATTCTTTTAATAAGCGCCAATCCTCAAAATCCCATGTCATCAATACATGCGCTACATATAACCTACCGTTGGTTAAGTTGTTCCATTGACTTTTCCTCAAACTTGGACAACCCTGTCTTCTTTTCATTGTAATTTAGTTTTCAAGGAAATCAGTACAGTCGCCTGCCGACATATAATAACCATGAATATACCAATAATTGGTATTATTTTAACATATTCCCTAATGCTTTACTACTTGTTTTTGTTAACTTCGATACTCTGCTCTCATCTCTCTCTTCAAATCTACGTTATTTGGATGTTTAATTATTTTTAACTGGAATCCATATTTCAAATTTGAAGTTCTCATCCCTTTTATTATCACCGTATTGGAAACACTCGATTTCTATTGTCTCTGCATGAGTATATTTTGTAGAAGGTAGCCATTCACTATATATTTTTCTCCATATTTCTTCAATTGCTATTCTTACAGGGCCTTTTCCCTCAAATATAGCCCACCTTGATTTAGGAACTGTATAAACTTCCATACCATCTGGAACTTCTCGCTCCGAAAAAGATGCTATTATGTAATCAACTGTTTCATTATCAATTACATGTAGAAATCCATGTACTCCCTTTATATCTCCATCGGCAATCTCTGTTATCCTATCATGACTACCATCAGAATATAGCTGGTTCCAAAACGTATTAACATCCATCTCATTGTTTTCAGGTGCCTTATAATGTCTGACAAGGCCAACAATGCGCATTTCGTTATGAGACTCCATTCTATATGTAATCTCTTTTTCCCCTTTTACTGAAATTATAAATGACATCGGCTGATACGTCTTTAAGGCTCCTTTTTCTTTTCTGGCTTCAGATGGACTTACTCCATGCACATTTCGGAAGGCTCGTGAAAAAGAATCTGCTGATTCATAACCATATTTTACTGCCAAATCCAATATCCGTATGCCACTGTCCATTAACTCTGAGGCAGCTAAAGTCATTCTTCGCCTTCTTACATATTCAGATAGTGTTACACCTGCTATACCAGAAAATATCCTTTGAATATAAAACCATGAATAACCAGATATTTTAGTAATTTCATCATAATCAATTTCGCTCTCCAAGTGGTCTTCTACATAATCAATCACCTCATTCATCATCATCAAAATATTCATTTTGATCTCCTCTCTATATATTAGCTCCATTATTATTTTTGTGTCCGCCTTTTTATGCACTCCGTAGTAGTAGGATATAAAATATCAACAATATGATTATGCTGCAATTTATAATCATTTTTGTCTATTTGGAATACTAATAGTAAAACATCCTACCATTTTCATGATAGGATGCTTTAGGTTACCCAACGACATCTATTTCTATGGGCAGAAGCATATATGAATCCGTAATCAATAATGACTGGGCGATCGCCAACCACACCCCAATTTACAGGTCTACAAATACGGTCCAGCTTTCCATGAGCATTGATTAGCATATTCCATTGTATCGTAACATCCTTATTTGATTGCATTCACCCCGTCACATTTCGCAACTGTATCAATCGAACCGTCATCATTGTAGCAAAATTCAGCAACGCAGACGGAACGATGGAATAGGCTACCGCCCGGAAGCTCTCCGGTATGATAAAACAGATAAGAATGCCCTTTAAAATCTGCAATACCTGGATGATTTGTAAAGGTTCCACCCTCCTTGGTCATCAAGACTCCGCCATATACCCAAGGTCCCGTCGGCGACGTGGAGGTAGAATAGGCAAGATGCTCATTCCCCTTACCCTCACCAAAAGCCGCATAAACCATGTAGTAAATGCCGTTTCTCTTGTAGAACCACGGTCCTTCCGCATATGTCGTGCCGGTCGTGTGACCACCCTTTGCGAAGGATTCCTCCGTCATCGGAATTTTTACCACTCCAACCGTTTCGTCATAGGAAATCATATCCTCGTTTAAAAGAACATACCGAAGCTCCGGATTTCCAAAATAGAGATACGCCTGTCCGTCATCATCAGTGAAAACGGTAGGGTCGATATCGTTCCAGTCACCCTCATCCACAAGCGGGTAACCCAAATCCTTGAAAGGTCCCACCGGGCTGTCCGATACACCGACAGCAATCGCCATTCCACCGTTTTTCTTATGTACAGGACAATAGAGATAGAATTTCCCATTGCGCTCTATGGCCTGCGGCGCCCATGCTCTGTCGTCCGCCCAGCTGATATCGTTCAGTGAAAAAACCTCCCCATGGTCAGTCCAGCTCACCATATCCTTGGTTGAGTAACAATGCCAGTTGAACATAGTATAAAAATCCTTGATCAGCTGGTCCTCATCGTGTGTGGTGTAGAGGTACAGAGTATCCTCAAAAACCATAGGTGCGGGGTCCGCAGTATAAATCGATGTGATAATCGGGTTTTTACCAAATCCTGGGTTCCCATCCGTATTTCCTGCGTCACAGGACGCGCCCAACAATAAATTTTCTTTACCTTCCATAGCTTACCTCCGTTGTTGAATCCTTTCTTATCAGTAGAGAGATGAATTGCATACGTTCTACCTGATTTCTTCCTTGTTTATTAGGATAGCATTATTGCCTTGTATATATTATAACCATCAATTGTATATCTAGGCAACACAATTTTGTGACATATCTGTGCATTATAATGAAAATTTAAAAAATACTGAAGACGAAAAAACGGGAAGTGAATATCTTCGCTTCCCGTTTGAACATTCTATTACTAAAAAGTAATAACTAAGACTATATCTTCTCAACCATTCACTTTTTGGGTCTCCGGATGGTACTTCTTATACTCAGATAAGTAGTCTTTCCGAATCACGAAAGTGCCCAGTTTTAAAGGCTTTTCAGCTGTTTCAGTCTTAAGCCTTAGGATTGTTGAGCGCTGCCTGTGCTGCTGCTAAACGTGCAATAGGTACACGGAAAGGTGAGCAGGATACATAGTCGAGGCCTAAATTATGGCAGAATTCTACAGAAGAAGGATCTCCACCGTGCTCGCCACAAATACCGCACTTTAAGTTTGGACTTGTCTTACGACCTTTTTCTACTGCCATCTGCACTAACTGTCCAACACCGGTCTGATCCAGTCTTGCAAACGGATCAGATTCATAAATCTTAGCCTGATAGTAAGAATCCAGGAAGTTACCAGCATCATCACGTGAGAAGCCGAAGGTCATCTGAGTTAAGTCATTGGTACCAAAGGAGAAGAAATCAGCTTCTTCTGCAATAGCATCAGCGGTCAGAGCTGCACGAGGAATTTCAATCATAGTGCCGATATGATACTGCATGTCGCAATTTCTTTCTTTCTTAACCAGTTCTGCTGTCTCAACAACAACATCTTTTACAAATTTTAATTCTTTCTTTTCGCCAACAAGAGGAATCATGATTTCTGGAACGATATCAAAGCCTTTTTCAGCTTTTACTTCAATAGCAGCTTCCATAACGGCTCTGGTCTGCATCTTTGCAATTTCAGGATAAGTAACTGCAAGACGGCATCCACGATGTCCCATCATAGGGTTAAACTCATGTAAGGAATCACATTTTGATTTAACAGCTTCCACTGTAAGTCCCATATCTTTTGCAAGAGCTGCAATATCTTCAGGATCTGTAGGTACGAACTCATGAAGAGGTGGATCCAAGTAACGAACTGTCATTGGCTTACCTTCCAGTGTTTCATACATAGCCTTGAAGTCTGCCTTCTGGAATACCAGTAAATGATTTAATGCTTCTTCTCTTGCTTCAACTGTATCAGAAAGGATCATTTCACGAATCTTAGGGATTCTGTCCTCACCGAAGAACATATGCTCTGTACGGCAAAGGCCAATACCGTCAGCACCTAACTTCATAGCGTTAGCTGTATCTTCAGGAGTATCTGCATTGGTTCGTACACTTAAGGTTTTGAACTGGTCAGCCCAAGCCATGATACGACTAAAGTTTCCACCTACTGAAGCTTCCTCTGTCATGATGTCTCCATTGTAAATCTTACCTGTAGAACCATCTAGAGAAATATAATCTCCTTCATGGAATTCATGTCCACCAAGAGTAAATTTCTTAGCCGCTTCATTGATCTTGATTTCGCCACAACCGGATACACAGCAGGTACCCATACCACGTGCAACAACAGCTGCATGAGAGGTCATACCGCCACGAACAGTTAAAATACCTTCAGCTGCATGCATACCTTCGATGTCTTCAGGAGAGGTTTCCAGACGAACCAGGATAATTCTTTCTCCGCGGCCACCCTTGCCTGCTGCTTTTGCATCATTTGCTGTGAAATAAACCTTACCAGCAGCTGCACCTGGAGATGCAGGAAGCGCAGAACCAATTACTTCACCTGCTTTTAATGCTGCTACATTGAAGGTAGGATGTAATAACTGGTCTAAGGACTTAGCTTCGATACGGCAAATAGCATCTTCTGGAGTAATCTTTCCTTCATCTACCAAGTCACAAGCGATATTGATAGCTGCAGGAGCAGTTCTCTTACCATTTCTGGTCTGTAAGAAGTAAAGCTTACCTTCTTCAATTGTGAACTCCATATCCTGCATGTCGCGGTAATGATCTTCCAGTTTCATAGCCAGTTCAATGAACTCCTTGTAGCACTCCGGTAAATCCTTCTCTAACTGGGTAATAGGCAGAGGTGTACGAACACCTGCAACAACGTCTTCACCCTGTGCATTGATTAAGTATTCACCATAAATACCTTTTTCACCTGTAGAAGGGTTACGTGTAAATGCAACACCTGTACCGGATGTATTTCCTTTGTTACCAAATACCATGCACTGTACGTTAACAGCAGTACCCCAGTCGCCAGGGATATCATTCATACGTCTGTAAACGATAGCACGTGGGTTATCCCATGAACGGAATACAGCTTGTACTGCACCCATGAGCTGTTCCTTGGGATCCTGGGGGAATTCTTCACCCTTTGCGTCTTTATACACAGCCTTAAATCTAGTAGCCAGTTCCTTTAAATCATTTGCATCAAGATCAGTGTCAACGTGAACACCTTTTGCTTCTTTCATCGCATCGATAATCTTCTCAAAAAAGGACTTAGGAACTTCCATAACTACATCTGAAAACATCTGGATAAAACGTCGATAGGAATCGTATGCAAATCTGGGATTTCCAGTCTTCTTTGCAAAGCCTTCTACTGCTACGTCATTCAATCCAAGGTTTAAGATGGTGTCCATCATACCAGGCATTGATGCTCTCGCACCAGAACGAACTGATACCAGTAAGGGATCTTCTGTATCTCCAAATTTCTTGTCCATCATTGCTTCCAAATCAGCCAGCTTCTGGAAGATTTGTTCTTGAATCTCAGCTGAAATTTCTTTTCCCTGCTTGTAATAATCTATACAAGCCTCCGTTGTTACTGTGAAGCCCTGTGGAATTGGAAGACCTAAGTTGGTCATTTCTGCAAGGTTAGCACCCTTACCACCCAACAGGTTTTTCATGCTGGCATTGCCTTCACTGAATTTGTACACCCATTTGTTCATTTATTTTTCTCCCTTTTCATAGATTTTGAAACCACTAACCCCAATGGAAAGCTACTGCTTTCCTAAAAATATATAACCCACAAACATACCCCTAAGACAAGAAAATACATCCATGAAAATCAACATCCATGGCTGTGTATTTCGTCCCTGAGTTTAGTTCATTCTTATTTTAACAATTTGACAAAAAAATATCAAGGTGTTTCCACCATTTCCTAACAGTTGGCTCAACTTTCGTCTATTATATCCAAAACTTACCTATATCTTTCATGCACTTTGACCAAAAATCCGAGTATTGTTAATCCTCCTTTCCCCCCTGGAATTCTTTTAACTTCTCATTAATAAGTGCTGTATCTTTTTCTGACTTTTTCCAGCAGATGAAGGATACAGTACCAAATATTGCTGCTATTATTACCAACATGCCCAGAATCATTGCTATATTGTCAATGTCATACCAGTCAAACCACAACCCGCATACCAATACAATCACATTTACATATATATAGTGAAGCAAAATACAAACCATGATTTCTTTTTTACAGACTTCTCTTGCGGGATAGAAACAGCTTCCCAGACTGGTAGCCAGTGATACAAATAGAATTTGTATCAGGATTTCTGAACCCAAGTATACACCCTGCTGAAAAATATTCACAAATATGGCAGCACCTGCTACAGTACAGGTAGTAACAGTTGCAAATGTAAAGAAAAGTTTTCTCAGTCTTTTCATAATCTATATTCCTCCTACAAACCCAATTTTTCTTTTAATGCAGGAACATACTGTCTGGAAATTACCACAATTTCCCCGTTTTTCATACAGGCCTCATACCTGCCGCTAAATGCAGGTCTCAAGCTCTTCACTTTGGCTAAATTAAGTATAACGGATTTGGACACTCTAATGAAATCTGTTCCTTCAAATCTTTTTTCCAGCTCATAGAGCTTTAATTTTGTTTCATATACTTCTTTTTCCAAGTAAAGAAATACCTTATTTTCCACAGTCTCAAAATAAAATATATCTTTTGGATCTATCTTTACAAAATCAATTCCTTTTATTCCTGTAATTTTGTCCATTCCTGCTCTCAGAGTATAGATCATCTTCAATAGCTTTTCATCCATCTGCCTGCATCGGATAATAATTTCATCTTCCTCATCATCCAGCCTGTCTACAATTGTTATTTTCATACTTATTCCCATCTGCGTGCTTTAGCACGCAAACAATCAAAACCAAAGTGAAAGTTTCGATTTCACACTTTCCCCAGGTACTGTTATCTGTCACGTACCTTTCTTCGCCTGCTAATCAATGCAGCGGCCACTATGGCTATTATACCACATGCAAGCAGAAAAGTGATCTGCCTTTGTATGGATACCACTTCTCCTCCCATTGACACAGTCACTCCCATACCATCATTGAATGCATCTGTTACCTCGCTAGGTAATCCGGCAAAAGTCGCTGTGACTGCATCTTTTGTACATATTCCACGCATCATGGAAGCACCATGCAGTACTGGCAGACATTTCAGTACACTGGCTACACTATTGGGTAAAGAAGACATGGGTAAGTAGATTGCTCCTGCAAAACCAACCAGTGTACCCACAATGGTAAGGATACCGCTCCATGCACTTTCACTGTGAATGACCATCGCCAGTAGATAAGAAATGGAGGCATATATGAAGGCATTTAACATAATCATAACTATCAGTTTGAGAATATCCAGCAATGCTAACATGGGATGCCCACAGATTGTCATATAGACTTCACCTACAAACAAGGTAATCACACACATGCCAGAGGTAATCAGGAAAGAGGAACCCACATATCCGAATGCCAGCTGAATTCTTCTTATAGGAGCCACATAAAAGCTCGCTAAACGGTTCTGCGTTTCATCCTGAATCATATTCCCCATAACAGTCATGGCTACTGTTAAGGAGTTCACTGCCAGAATACCAGCCAGAGTCCACATCTGAATTAAGTATTCTGCATTTTTCTGATCCGTCAACGTATCCCTCTCTCCTCCTATTTCTGCCAGTATATTAACTACCCCCTGGGTACTCATGTTGCCTAAGAAAACGACCATCAGTCCTAATACAATCAGCATGGACAATACAGAAAAAAACACAGCTGCACGATCTCGTAAAAAAACCAACATGTTTCTCTTTAATAAATTACATACTTCTCTCATCATCATCCTCTTTTCTTTCTTCCCTTATTGATCCAATGCTTTTCCTGTAATATTTAAGAATACATCATCCATTGACCCCTGCAACATCTCATATCCCCTGATCATTTCGCTTACCTTTTTCAGGATTGGAAATGATAGCATGCTATCAGCTAAGTTTATTACAAAGTATTCCTCTTTCTTTTTATAGGTACACTGAAGCTCTACAAGCTCATTTTCTAGTTTCTTCTCACAGCCGTTTTTTGGTATCAGCCTTAGTTTATCCTTGGCATATTGTTCCTTCAGACCAAATGGGGTTCCGTATTGCTTTAGCACACCATTATCTATCACAGCAATGTGAGAAGCTTTTGCTGCTTCTTCCATATAGTGAGTGGTTAAAAAAATGGTCATATTATCTTCTTTTCTGAGTCTTGACATACATTCCCAGACTTTTTTTCTGGTGGAAGGATCCAATCCGGTGGTGGGTTCGTCCAAAAACATAAGCTCCGGAGTATTTATGAGTGCTCTGGCTATTTCGCAGCGTCTTTTCTGACCACCTGATAATTTTTCAAATCGTCGGCTATACACATCTGATAATTCCAGCTTCTCGCAAACCTGAAACACATTCTCTTTCAATTTTGTTCCATTTTTCTCATACAGGGAACCTCTTACAAACAGGTTTTCCTTCACTGTCAACTTATCATCCAGACAGTTTCTTTGATAAACTACGCCAATTTTTCTTCTAATTTCATCATTTTCCTTACCAAGCTCTAACCCACAAATCTGTGCTGTTCCTGCAGTGGGTTTTAACAATGTACAAAGCATATTGATGGTAGTGGATTTCCCTGCACCGTTAACTCCCAAAAAACCAAACAGTTCTCCTTTTTCCACATTTAAGCTGATCTCATCGACTGCCTTTACATCTGAAAAGTATCTTTTAAGTCCTTTTACATTTATTACTGCATCCATTGAATTAACCTTTCCTTTCTCCTGCCTTAACTCTCTGCATAATATATGAAAAAAGCAACTTACCGCAATACTTCATTCGGTAAGTTGCTCTTTTTAATAGGTAAGTTGCCATAGGATATACCAAAATGAATGAACCACGAAAATACACCCTATAAGTCTAACTCCATTATTAGGCTTACAGGGTGTTTCTCTGAATTGGTTTCTTCCACACAAGAACCGTCATTTATCATTCTTACTATATGCACCCCTTTTACATATCCGTCCCCACGATACATAGTTCTTGTTAGCAGAAATCCATTCCGTCTACAAAATAACACAATCCTCTACATTTATCCATAACATAGTTGTCACCTTTTATTTTATTATTGTCTGATTACGCGACGAATTAAGACAAAATGTGACAACTATGTTATTTAAATTTAATCGTTTTTTAAATATTATCATCTTGTTAACTAATAAATCAAAATACGGAGGTAATATTATGAAACAAAAAACAATGCTTTATGTTTTAATCATGTGTCTTTTACTTTTGGCAGCATCGGTAATGACTTCAGTTTCCACATCCTCTTCACGGAGTCAGTCAACCTTAATGTGTTCTGACTTTGATATTGTTATTGGTAAGATATAGAAATTGCTCCAACAAAAGAGCTGCCTTGCGCTTTGCAAGACAGCTCTCTCTTTCTATGCTCCATATAACTTTTTGATATGTTCTACAAAAAATTTATCATATCGATTTTCTGCCACTAACTGATTCAGGTAGTAAGCAGCCTTTATATAGGGAAGACTTTCTTCCTTCTGATAGGTATTCTCGCACCATAGCTGTTCCATATCCCAGCCACGGTCATACAATGCCACCTTAAGGACTACACCTCTTCCAGTTTGCAATCCTAGTTGTATGGCTTTGTCTGCTGCCTCGATTGCTTCCCTGAATTTTCCCTGATTTCCTAAAAGGTTTCCCAAATTTCTGGCAGTCAGTTCATATCCCGCTGCGTAATGCCTCAGTGGAAATGGCTTGTTTTCATATTGCTTCAATAATATGGATAATAATGCACAAACTTCTTCCACCTTTCCTACCTTTTCACAGGAGTGGGATAGGGCATTTAAAATACTGCTTTCCTGACTGCTAAAACACCATTTATTCAATTTCTCTGATTCTATTTTCGGAAACGTTTGATAAAGTGCTTCTTCCTGTAAAACATGATGTGTTGCTGCATCAATCTTATTCTGACCATACCATGCCAGTGCCTTTGCATACTGCAAAAATTGTCTGTCATACCGATCTGGATTCTGCATCAGGCTTTCCAGTTTTTCAATTAAGGGTTCAGCAGCCCCTCCATTGGTATGACTTAAGCAGATTGAGATTTCAACAGCCAATTCCAGTAATTCTGCATATTCTACATGTACTACTGCAATAAACTCATTACCTGACATTCCCACCCGTTCCAGCAACTTTTGCAATGTTTGCTTTTGAGGTGCTACTCTGCCACATTCTATCCGTGACATAGACACCGGATCACATATGCCCTCTGCTACTTTCTCCTGTGAAAGGCCTAGTGCTTCTCGTCTTCTTTTGATAAAGTCGCCACACAATTCCACATCTGTCATGCTAAATGGGATATTCCAGGTCCATATCTTTTCATCTATCTGATAGCTACGATACATCCATTTTAAAGACTTGCTAAGCTCTTGGTACATTATTCTCTTATCCTGATCTAGGGTGGCATACCGCAACATAATATCTAAAAACTGCCTAAGGTAAAAAAGCCTACCCCTTACCTGCAGTAGAGTAACCGCCTTTTGGGCTAGCTTAACGGCTTTCGCGACTTCTCCTGTATAGATATACAAGAGGGATAACCTATAAGCAATCTGCGGATACAGTTTTACCCTGTCCTCTTCATCCGTATAATGTTCCAAATATGTCAACAGATATTCATACCCCTCTGCTGCTTCATTCTTGCATCCTTTATCTTCCAGGATTCGATTATGCATCATATTAATAATAAGTTCAGTGAGCGTCAGCCTTCCCTTCATCACCTCATCAGGTGAAATGTTATCCATACTGATATTCCATGCATAAGAAAGCTTTTGAAGCATACTCTCTTCATTTTCTTTATTCTTCCAATCCAAAACGACCTGATACAATAGTAATTGTTGTTTATGAAGCTTATTACCCTTGGCTGTCATGCTTCTATAAGCTTCCATCAAAGGTTTTGCTTTCTTTATATCCCCTGCTTCTACATATGAAATCAGTTTCTCATTTAGCAGAAGCCAGTCCTGTTCTTCCGGATTCATCATATAAAAAAATTTGTCAGCTGAAACACCAGCTCTCTGCAGTAATGCATCTGCCAGAATTTTTTCACAGTCACGTTCCCCCTTTTCCACTCTTACCAAGAGGGAATGAGAACATAATCCGCGACAAAGTATTTTCATACTGATTCCAGCCCTTTTTCTTTCGTATTTTATCATTCTACCTATCTGATTACATTCAGCCATAATACTATTTTTCCTTATTATCTCCCGGTATAAAGCTATCAAAAATAAACAAATCAAAATCAACTTTTCTGTCAACTAGATCCTTATTACTTTTAATGGTCCAGGCTACAGCAAGACAGCCATATAAATATCTACAGATCTGTCTGGATATATCTTTGTAACGTTGATGATTATAAGATATAAAATCCGGTTTTGTCAGAAAGTTAAATAAAAGATGATGTAAAGCAAAATAGAGAAGCTTGGTAAACTCTTTTTGTCCCGACTTAATAAAATCATCTGCTAACTGCCCACGTAATATGCTATTTTGATTCTTTTTATACCAGATAAGCCCTAACGGGTTAAATGACTCTATACAGTAAATGCCATGATAATTCTGCAGTAACTGGTCTGCAATGGGGCAAACCTCAGTCAGCCCACCGGGAATCTTATATTCTATAATCAGTGGAACCTTTCCATCTACCATGCATAATACCTCTGCAAATCCGGGTATTTTCTGATCAGAGTTACAAAGGAAGAACTGTTGCAACTCCTCGTAAGTATAATCAGATACCTTTCCCTCTACCCCACAAACTCTTTTCAAGGTAAAATCATGAAAAACTACCGGTATCTTATCCTTGGAAAGCTGGACATCCAATTCTATTCCATACCCTGCATCCACTGCCTTCATAAAGGCCCTAATTGAATTTTCAGGTGCTTCTGTTGCATTATCATGCAATCCTCTGTGGGCATATAAAAACCCTTGAAAAGGAGTCCCATCAGGTCTATTCAGCATACGTGGCATAATGAGAAATAAATATAATACTAAAGCTACAATTACAATGCATATGATTACAAACAAAGCTGTCTTCATCTTCCTATCCTTCTTGTCTTTCTTAAATGTCAGTGTTTTGTGAGTCCCTACTAATCATTTACATCAAAGTGCTCTATCAAGTTTTCCTTTTTTTCAGGTTTCACATCCCCATGTTTCACCTGTGTCATGGTCAGAAATGCCAGTCCCGTGAAAACCACTGCATAAGGGAATAATGTCCTGTAAGATATCTTTTCCAAAAAGAAACCTGATAATATGGGGGTAATAACCTGTGCTGCCATGGAAAAAGTATAATAGGTGCCTGTAAACTTCCCTATATCTGCACCCTTGCTCATAGCCACAATCATGGGATAGGAATTTACGCTAATTGCTGCCCAGGATACTCCAATCAATGCAAAAGCAACATTGATCAGTGGCGTATACTCTGCTGCGAAAACAGCATACAGATAACAGGCTGCCATGACAACAACTCCCGCCATAATGGTTTTCTTTCTGCCGATATGACTGGATAACTGGCCTATGGGTATGTAACTTAAGATGGCTGCAACGGTAGCTACCATCAAGCAATCTGCAAATCCGCCACCCTCTAATTTCCATACCACTTCCGTATATCTGGAGAAGGCTGTGGTGACTGCATTATAGGCAGTAAACCATAAAAAAATAGAAGCCAGGAGGAAAATCATACTGCGCTTCACTTCAGGAGCCAGCTTGGTGGTTTTCTTATCTTCCTTTACGGTTTCTTCCTTATTTTTCTTTTCATTCTCATATGATGGCAGTTGTGCTTCTACTAAAGCAACCTGTGTAGCTATCTTCTTTTCCCTGATTGTTAAGACAAGTACAAAAACAGCTACTACCATGATGACTGCCACACTAAAAAACAATGGTTCATAGTCAGGTCTTGCTTCCTTTGAAACCAAGAGCTTAATCATCGCAAGGGAATACACACAGCCAACAGCTCCAAGCAGATTGATTACCGCATTTGCACGGCTTCTTAACCTGTTAGGTGTCAGATCCGGCATTAGAGCAACAGCGGGCGACCGGTATAAACCCATGGAAATCAAGACTCCGAAAAGGGTTCCTATAAAAAGTGGCAGATTCTTCGCCTGGTCTGCAACAGGTAAAAACAACATAAATACAATAGCTAATAATGTTCCTACCACAATAAAAGGAGTTCGCTTCCCTAATTTTGTATCAATCCTATCAGAAATAATACCAAAAATGGGCAAAAGAATAATTGCTAGTACGTTATCTAGTGCCATAACAACGCCTGTTATAGTCTCCCCCAATCCAAAAGTGTTTTTCATCATCAATGGAATAATACTTTCATAGATCTGCCAGAAACTACAGATTGACATAAAAGCCAAGCCGATCAAAATAGTACGCCCGTAATTCAGTTTTTTACCCATGCCCTCTTTCCTTCCCTATTCTAATTCTGGTATCTGTATGCGCTTGCGTCCCTGTAAAGGCTTTCCGGATTTACACGTAAAGGCTTTCCGAAAACGTCAGTACTTTGGTTTGAAGTTAAGCGCAAGTGCGCCTGTCGTGTTCCGGGAAGTCTATACAACGACCTTCCAATCGTATACACATATTTGTATATTAACATCAGCATACTATAATTACAATCAAGCCTTTGTATATTTTTCCTATAAAATATGAAGAATAGCTTGAAAATTCCTATGTTTTCTGTAGAATAGGTAAAGGAGCCTTTCAGAATAAGGCTCGGATTAACTATTTTTCAAAAGAAAGGTAAATAAGAATGATAAGTGCAAGTAATGTAACATTGCGAATTGGCAAAAAAGCCCTTTTCGAAGACGTAAATATAAAATTTACAGAAGGTAACTGTTATGGTCTGATTGGTGCTAACGGTGCCGGTAAATCCACCTTTTTAAAAATTTTATCGGGTCAGCTGGAAACTACAACTGGAGATATTTTTATCACCCCAGGACAGCGTCTTTCTGTATTGGAGCAGGATCACTTCAAATATGACGACTATGCTGTATTAAATCTGGTAGTCATGGGTAATGAACGGCTTTATCAGATTATGAAAGAAAAAGATGCCATCTACTCAAAAGAAGATTTTTCAGATGAGGATGGGATTAAGGCCAGTGAACTGGAAGCTGAATTTGCAGAAATGGACGGCTGGGAAGCTGAATCCAATGCCGCTTCTCTGCTAAATGGTCTTGGCATTGACACCTCTCTGCATGACATGCTGATGAAGGACTTAAATGGTAGTGATAAAGTAAAGGTTCTGCTGGCAAAAGCATTATTTGGAAATCCGGATATCCTGCTTTTGGATGAGCCTACCAACCACTTGGATCTGGATGCTATTGCATGGCTGGAGGATTTTCTGATTGATTTTGAGAATACAGTTATTGTAGTATCCCATGACCGTTATTTCCTAAATAAGGTATGCACACAGATTGCAGATATTGATTATGGCAAAATTCAGCTTTATGCCGGTAACTATGATTTCTGGTATGAATCCAGCCAGCTGATTGTGAAGCAGATGAAGGAAGCTAATAAAAAGAAGGAAGATAAAATCAAAGAATTACAGGAGTTTATTACCCGTTTCTCCGCCAATGCCTCTAAATCTAAGCAGGCTACTGCCAGAAAACGTGCTCTTGGAAAAATTGAGCTGGATGAAATTCGTCCTTCCAGCAGAAAATATCCCTATATTGATTTCCGCCCCGAAAGAGAGATTGGAAACGAAGTTCTTTCTGTAGAACATCTGACCAAAACCATCAATGGTGTAAAGGTTTTAAACGATATATCCTTTATTATAGGTCATGAAGATAAAATTGCATTTGTAGGAGGCAATGAACTTGCCAAGACCACACTGTTCCAGATACTCACTGGTGAACTGGAACCTGATGAAGGCAGCTACAGATGGGGGAGCACTACCTCGCGGGCTTATTTTCCAAAGGATAATACCCAGGAATTTGACAATGACTATACCATTGCCGACTGGCTCGCTGGTTATTCTCCTGTGAAGGATGTTACCTATGTTCGTGGATTCTTGGGTCGTATGTTGTTTGCTGGTGAAGATGGCGTTAAAAAAGTCAAAATACTTTCCGGTGGAGAAAAGGTACGCTGCTTATTATCCAAAATGATGATCAGTGGTGCCAACTGCTTGATTTTAGATGAACCTACCAACCATTTGGATATGGAATCCATCACAGCTTTGAACAATGGTTTGGTTAAATTTAACGGTGTAGAACTGTTTGCCTGCCATGATCATCAGTTTGTACAAACTACTGCAAATCGAATTATGGAGTTTTTGCCCGATGGCACCATGATTGATAAGATAACTACTTATGATGAATATCTTGCCAACGACGAAATGGCAAGAAAACGTACTGTATATACCAAAAATGCAGATGATGAAGATTAATGTAAGTTAGGGAGGTCTCCATGGTCGATTTACATGTACATTCCAACTATTCTGATGGTTCCTTTTCCCCCAGGGAATTGGTGGAATATGCTATCACCCACAATATCACAGCTTTTGCCTTAACAGATCATGATACAACCTGCGGGTTAACTGTTGCCATTCGTTATGCAAAAGAATTATCAGGCAAAGTCAGTGATAAGAATCCAGAAGGTAAAAGTGTGGAAGTGATTCCCGGTATCGAATTTTCTACTGAATACGAGTGCCGGGATATACATGTAGTTGGTCTCTTTATCCATTATGATAGTGCTGTTTTTCAAAATCAGATTACTGCTTTTATTGATTCCAGAGATACACGAAATGAGAAGATGTGTGCACTGTTGCGTGAACATGGCATTTCTATCTCCTATGAAGAATTGAAGAATCTTTTTCCAAGCGCCGTGATTACAAGAGCCCACTACGCTCGCTTTTTATGCGATAAAGGATATGTGAATAGTATGAGTGAAGCGTTTGACCGCTATGTAGGGGATTATGCCTCCTGTTTTGTTCCAAGAGAAAAGGTAACACCGGTTCAGGCAGTCAAGCTCATCCTTTCTGCAGGCGGTATACCTGTGCTGGCTCATCCCATTCTATATCACATGAGTACCACCAAACTAAAAGGGTTAGTAAGTGAATTAAGGGAAGCTGGATTAATGGCAATTGAAGGAATCTACTCCACCTATTCAAGCTCTGAGACCAGACAAGTACAGGAAATTGCAAAAGAATATCACCTGTTGATCAGTGGAGGCTCTGATTTTCACGGAAACAATAAGCCGGAGCTTCATTTCGGCACCGGCTATGGAAAACTTTATATTCACGAATCTGTATTAGAGACACTAAAGGGAGCCTTGACTAACCCTCAACAATAAGAAATCTGCCGTCTCCTATATCAAATACTTCAGATGCTTCCAGAATATCATCTGCACTCTCAATATCAATCCCTTGTTCTTCAAAGTATTCCAGTACTTCATCTGCTGAATTCACTACAACTGCCATGCACTCTTCTAAAAAAGCCTCTGCATCCTCCAGATTTGACACCACATCCTCTGGGAACAGTTGTGACTGATTTTCCAGAAAACAGGTTAAAACAGCATCATCAAACTCATGCATACCATATCCTCCTAAGGTTCGTCAATTAATTTTATGCATACATAATATGCAATCTCTTACAAATAGTCAAGTAGCTTCATTGGATTTTCTATCATCGCATCCGCATGATTTTCCAACAGCTCCTTTTTCTCTCTATAACCCCATAAAGCTCCTACCGTAAATGCTCCTGCTGCTTTCCCGGTCTGCATGTCTGTGCCGGTATCTCCTAAATACAAGATTTGATCTGCAGTCAGGCCTAATCTCTCCAGAATGGTAAAAACACCCTCTGGGCTGGGTTTTCTCTTTATGCCCTCGGTCTGTCCCAGTATTACATCAAAGCATTCTTCTCCAAAAATGAAAGAAATCACATCACAGACTCTTTCATGCGGTTTATTAGATAGTACAGCTGTCTTTACCCCTTTTTTTCTAAGATCAGAAAGTAACTCTGTGATACCATTATAAGGTATCACATGATACATACAGTATTCTTCTAAAACCTTTTTGTATTCCTCATAAGTTTCTTCAAAAAGTGAAAGTTTCTGGTCTCCACCTTCTATTAGGCATCTCTCAACGAGTTTTGCAGCTCCCTCTCCCACAAAGTATTTGTACTGTTCTTTGCTAAAGGGTCCCATCCCAAATTTTTCTAATGTTTTATCTCCACTTATTTTTATGGAATCGAGCGTATCTGTCAGTGTTCCATCCAAGTCAAATATGACCGCCTTTTTCATATAAGTTTGCACTCCTTCAGTTCCTGATATAGTCTGCCGATGGGCAGACCTACCACGTTATTATAGTCTCCCCGGATCCCCTTTATATATGATGCACACTTCCCCTGAATTCCATATGCTCCTGCTTTATCCAATGGATCTTTGGATTCTACATAGGCAGTTATTTCCTGCTGGTTCATTTGATAAAATTCCACTTCTGTTCGCTCAAAGAATGTATAAACTTTATCCACTTCCTTTTCTCTATAACAGAATGTCACCCCCGTAAAAACCTCATGGGATCTTCCAGACAATTTTCTCAGCATTCTGCAAGCATCTTCTTTATCTTTTGGCTTTCCCAGAATTTCACCCTCACAGGAAACAATGGTATCTGCTCCGATTACAATCATGTTGTAGTTTGGGTTTTCCTTCTCTATCAATTCCTGTCTTTTCTTTTCCCAGACATCCCGAGCCTTCTTTCTGGACAAATTACATACTACCTCCGAGGGATTACTACTGTGTATCTCTTCCTCACAGGTGCTTTTTACCACTTCAAAATACAGTCCAATCTGGGTGAGCAATTCCTGTCTTCTTGGTGATGCACTTGCTAAAATAATTTGATTCATAGTGTACTTGTTCATAGCTGCTGTCCCAGTAAATAGTCCATAAACTGCTGGGCAGTTCTTCCCGACAAACCTCCATGGCTTAATTCCCATTTGTTGGCTTCTAACACTAATTTCTCTTCGTCCATTCTGATCCCATATCTTTCTGCCAATGTAGTAACAATATTCTGAAACTGTTTCATATCTGGTGCCCCAAAATAGATGGTTACACCAAACCGGGACACCAGTGACAGTTTTTCTGCCACAGTATCTCCCTTGTGAAGATCATCCACCCTGTCTTCCTTGTCACAGAATTTCTCCCGTACTAAATGCCTCCTGTTTGATGTGGCATAAATCAACACATTATCAGGTTTCCTTTCCAGTCCACCCTCTATCACTGCTTTCAGGTATTTATACTCAATCTCAAAGTCTTCAAAGCTTAAGTCATCCATATAAATAATGAATTTATAGTTACGATTCTTTATCTGGCTAATGATATCATTTAGATCCTGAAATTGATGCTTATATACTTCGATAATACGCAGTCCCCTGTCATAATATTCGTTTGCAATACCTTTGATACTGGAAGATTTACCAGTACCTGCATCTCCATATAGCAGACAGTTGTTGGCCTTCCTGCCATTTACAAAAGCTTCTGTGTTGTCGACCAGTTTTTTCTTAGCAAGTTCATATCCAACCAGGTCAGAAAGTTTTACGTGGGCAATATTTAAAATAGGTTCAATCTGTGCTCCACTCTCCTTACGTATCACCCTAAATGATTTATGCAATCCGAACTTGCCTACCCCATAATCTTTATAAAACTCAGTCAGTGTGGCCTTCATATCTTCAGGTGTGTCATTCTCATTGAAATGCTGTGCCAGATTACAGATTCTTATACAAATTCTGGTATTATAGACTTTGCTTTCCTGAGTACTTGCCTGATAGTCAGTAAGCATCTCATATTCAGGTACCTGTAAAGACTCCATGACAGGAATAAAATCGAAATCATAAAATTCCTTGAATATCACAATATCATGGAGTACTGCCTGGTTGATGGTTCCCTCAATTGCTCCTCTGATTTCGCATGCTTTACTGTAGCTGTTTTCGTTATTAACTAAAAGATTGGTAAGATAGCAGTGCCACAAATTTCCTGAAAATCCATAATTTCCAGCCATATCAATCAGGCCATGAATACAAGCATAAAATAAAGCTGCCATGTCTTCTCTATTATAGTATGTATCCTGATAATGGTCCATCAAGAAAGCCATATCATATAGAAGCTTGCCATCTTCAAAATTTTTATATACAATTAATTCCTGTTCTCTCATCTCTGTTATCCTCGATACATAGTTTTTAGATAGCTGTACATCATTACTTCAATAATTTCCTAGAATCTTCATATTTCTGGTTTCTTCCCTTAATCCCAAAAGTGCATTTTTTACTGCACTGTCAGCCAGGTTTCCTTCAAAATCTATAAAGAATCGATATTCCCAGTTTTGGTCTTCTATTGGCCGGCTTTCAATTTTGGTCATATTCAGATTGTTGTAAATAAAGTGTGAAAGTATATGATACAATGAACCGCTCTTATGCGGGATTTCAAAACAGATGCTGACTTTCTTTGCATCCTGCTTAAATATCTTTTGATTGGTAATGATAATAAATCTTGTGGAATTGGTATCAGACTGATTGATTCCCTTCTCTAAGACCTGTAAACCATAAATCTCAGCAGCATGCTCTCCTGCTATGGCACCCTTTGTTCTGTCCTGCATCTTAGCTACCTTCTGTGCTGCAAAAGCATTATTCTTCATACTGATCTGCTGCCAGTCATAATCCTTCAGATAACGGGAGCACTGCATCAGGGATTGTGGATGGGAATAAACTGTTTGAATATCTTCTTTTCTCGTTCCCGCCACAGCCATAAGACAATGTTCGATCTTGATAATCTGTTCACCCACAATGTAATTTTCATATTCCACTAAGAGATCATAAATTTCATTGACTATTCCTGCAGTGGAGTTTTCAATAGGAAGCACCGCAAAATCCACACTGCCTTCTTCTATAGCACCCATGGCATCCCGAAAAGTATCCACATGTATGCTTTTTACCTCTTTTCCAAAGAAACAAAGCATTGCCATCTGGGAGTAAGAGCCTTCACTGCCCTGATAAACTACCTTTGCATTCACTGTATTTATTTCATCCACACCAATGAATGGAAGCTTTCCTAGATTTCCATTTTCCGTTAACAGCTGATACTGTAGTTTTCTACTCATGGACATAATCTGTTCAAATAATTCCTCCACCCCAAGTCTGTTAAATTCATTATGTGCCAGGTCTTTCACCTTGTCCAGCTTATCTCTTTCCCGTCCGCTGTCAAAAACTGTTTTCCCTGTGTCTATCTTGACTAAAGCTATATTTGTACAGACCGCCATACGTTGCTCATAGAGCTCTACCATCTTTGCATCAATTTCATCAATTCGCACCCTTAAATCTGCTAAATCCATGGAGTTTCTCCTATTGTCCGTGATTATTTACTCATTATCTTATACCAAATCATGCTTGATAGCAAGCCCGACAGAAGCTATAATAATGGTTATATAATAACAAACTGTTACACTCCCGTTAAAGAAAGGACATCCATATGAAAAATAAAATACGCATCATAGCAGGCTCTGTTTTGTTCCTTGCAATCATTGTTTTCTTTCTGTACTATTCCTATCTATCCAATCTGGTGAAACCTATTCCTGCTGGAACAGTTGGTAATACAGCAGGAAACTCCTATAATAGTGGCTTATTCTGTGAATATAATGGGGAAGTATATTTTTCTAATCCTTATGACAATGGTTCCCTTTATTCTATGTCCTTGGATGAAAGTAACTTCAAGAAGCTTACCAGTGTAAGCGTTTCCTTTCTCAATGCTGGTGGTGATTATCTGTTTTTCTTTCAAAAGCAGGCTTCCGGGTCAGCCGGTCTCGGGTTTGCCCGTACCTTACAGGGGGTTTACCGTTCCACCCTTTCCGGTAAGGACATTACCTGTTTGAAAAGATGCCTCGTGTTCAATCTGCAACTGGTGGACAATTATTTATATTACCTTACTTCTGGGGATCAGGGAACCTCCTTTTGTAAATTAAAAACAGACAAAAGTGATGAAAAGATTTTAGAAAAAAACGGAGTCAATTTTGCATGTGCCCAGTCAGATGGAACTATTTACTACAATGGAGATGAAAGAAACCATTATCTGTACCGTTTTGATACCCACTCAGATTCCTCCTCTACAATATGGAAAGGAAATCTCTGGTACCCGGTATATGATAATGGCTACATATACTACCTGGATGTGGAATCTGACTATAGGCTCAGCCGATACTCCCTATCCGAAGATGTGGTGGAAATATTGACTCATGACAGGATAGACTGCTATAATCTGGCCGGCGGTTATATTTACTACCAGAAAAATTCCACAGAGGATCCTGCATTAAAGCGGATGACTCTGGATGGACAGAATGTAGAAACCATCATGCAGGGCAATTATACCAATATCAATGTTGCCGGTCAGTATGTGTACTTTACTGCTTTTGGTAGTGACATTCCCATTTATCGAACTCCTATAAGTGGACCTATTGCTGTCAGTTCTTTTGATGGAGCAAGGGATGCTGCATTAAAATACAGTAAAACTAAATAACCTTCTTGTGAGACCATCTTCCCGTTTTGTACCAAATGAAGGATATCAGGAAATTTGCTGTCCATCCCATGGGAACAGCCCACCATACAGCCTGTACTCCTACAACAGGAGCCAGAAGGTTGGCAACAATTACTCTTATGGCTAGATTCACCAGATTGGCTGCCATATAGACGCCTACATCACCTGATCCTCTAAGCACACCATCCGTAGCCGCTTTACATCCTATTAGTGCAAAAAACCAGCCTATAAACTGTAAATAGGCACCTCCCGTATCATAAGCTATCTGAACACCATTTCCTTTTATAAATAACTGAATGATATTCCTATGAAATACCTGCAGAATAATACAGAGGATTATAGCAAATAATGCAACCATAAAGAGACTGGCACGATACCCTTCTTTTACCCGTTTGCTCTGATTTGCCCCAAGATTCTGCGCAGTGAATGTTGATACTGCATTTCCAGTAGCAATCATTGGTACAATACATATACTTTCAACTCTCATTCCTGCCGAATAACCCGCCAGTACTGAAGATCCAAACCCATTTACTACAGATTGTACCAGTAACATACCAATACTCACAATGGACTGCTGAATAATAGAAGGTATGGCTATCTTAGTGCCACGAAACAGCATTTCTACATCATAGAAACGCACATTCTTTTTCTCCTGTGACTCATATTTTTTCAAAACACGAATCATTAAAAAAATTGAGATTACTGCTGATAATCCTTGGGCAATAACGGTAGCAATGGCTACCCCTGCAACACCCATATTCATAACTCTAACCATATACAAATCCAGCCCGACATTGAGAAGGGAAGAAAAAATCAATAGCACAAGTGGTATGATTGATTTACCAAGTGCGTTAAAAACAGAAGATAGAATATTATACATAAATAAGAAGGGGAGCCCTAAAAAGTATATTTTCAGGTAAAGTATTGCCTCAGGCAGAACATTAGCAGGTGTTTTCATGGAAATCAGAATAGTTCGGTTTAGCACAAAGCCCAAAACAGCCAGTAAGATACTCAAAACCAGAAAATTGATCAGTGCTGTAAAGATACTGGTTATCATTTTTCCATACTCCTTGGCACCAAAATATTGGCTTGTGATTACTGAACTACCAATTCCTCCTCCTATTGCGATCATGATAAAAACAGTTGTTAGCGAATAAGAGGCTCCTACTGCTGCCAAAGCATCCTCTCCTACGTAACGCCCCACAATGATAGAATCTGCCATATTATAAAATTGTTGAAATAAGTTTCCCAGTATGATTGGTATAGCAAACAGAAATAGGTACTTACCGGGATGATCTGTCAACATACTTCTATTCACTTTCTGATTTGTCATCATTTACAAGTATCCTTTCTTTCATCAGTAAACAAAAATGAGTATACTATATTATTATAAGCATTTCTATTATTTTCTATTGGCATTTCTATTATTTTCTATTGACATTTCTTTATAATATGTTTAAATTATCATATGAACACATATTCATATGTATAGGTATTGAATACAACATTATGTGCGTGCTAAAGCACGCAGATCGGAATAAATATGAAACAAGAAAAAAAAGTAAACGCTTCCCCTTCCAGTACTTCTGTAAAAACATATATTGTAAATGGCCTGGATTGTGCTAATTGTGCAGCAAAAATGGAACGAAAGATTCAGGCCCTTCCCGGCATCGATTCTGCAACCCTGACCTTTGCCACCAAGCAGTTAACAATTGTTGCAGAAGAGCAGGATGCCCTGTTTCGATCGATAGCAGAAGCCTGTACCTTTGTGGAACCGGATGTTACCCTTACTCCCAAAGAAGAGATTAGTACCGTAAAAGAGGAACATAATGACCAGAAGAAAGACTTGATCTCCTTCGTGCTTGGAGCTGTTCTCTTTATAATGGGACTACTCACACAAAGTCAGTTTCCTACTGTATCTATCATCCTTTTTGTATTAGCTTATCTGGTTCTGGGATTAGAAATTGTATTGACTGCTGTCCGCAATCTTTTTAAAGGAAATATTTTTGATGAAAACTTTCTCATGAGTATTGCCACCATAGGTGCACTTGCTATCAAACAATATCCTGAGGCAGTAGGAGTCATGCTATTCTATCGTATTGGAGAATGGTTTGAACACAAAGCTGTTGCAAAAAGCAGAAGTCAGATAATGGATGCTCTAGACTTAAGACCTGAAACTGTTAATCTGGTGCAGGGCAAAGACATTCTTACTATCTCCGTAGATGTTGCAAAAGTGGATGATATTCTTCTGGTACGTCCGGGTGACCGCATTCCATTGGATGGAGTTGTCATAGACGGAGAAAGCCGTATTGATACCTCTCCTATTACCGGAGAGCCAGTACCTGTCACTGTAAAGCCTGGCAGTCAGGTCATATCAGGCTGTATGAATGCGCAGGGTGCCCTACAGATCAAAGTACAGAAAATTTTATCAGAATCCATGGTAACCCGTATTCTAAATTCGGTAGAAAATGCAGCAGCAAGTAAACCCTCTTTAGAACGTTATATTACCAGGTTTTCTCGGGTCTATACACCATTTGTAGTTTTACTTGCTATCTTGACTGCTGTGATTCCCTCCTTAATTACCGGTGAATGGAGTAAATGGGTATATAGTGCACTTACCTTTTTGGTAATCAGCTGTCCCTGTGCTTTAGTTCTCAGCGTGCCCTTGGCCTTTTTCTCAGGCATCGGTGCAGGATCTAAACAGGGTATCCTATTCAAAAGCGGTATCGCTCTGGAAGCATTACTAAACATAAAGGCCATTGTCATGGATAAAACCGGTACTATTACAAAAGGAATCTTCCAGGTACAAAAGGTCATTTCCCTATACCCTGAACAATACAGTGAAGATATGCTACTGGGAATGGCTGCTTCCTGTGAAACAGCTTCTACCCACCCAATTGCAAACAGTATATGTGAAGCAGCCTTACAGAAATCCATCCCTTTTACATCAACAGGTTCCATAACCGAAATTTCCGGTAAAGGGATTATCTGGAAGGAAAAGGAAGATATCATACTTTGCGGAAATAGAAAACTCATGGAAGAGCAACAGATTGCCACCAATCAATTCCTACCCTCCCAATATGGAACTGAAGTTCTTATCGCAAAAAATAATACACTGATTGGTTATCTTGTGATTGCCGACACAATAAAACCAGAAGCGAAGGAAGCCATTCATTCCCTAAAAAAGCAAGGCCTGATTACTGCTATGCTCTCTGGTGATACAAGAGAAAATGCAGAAGCTGTAGGTAAAGAAACAGGCATTGATGAAGTGCATGCCAGATTACTTCCCGATGATAAATTACAGAAACTTAAAGAAATCAGGAAACGTTATGGTGCAGTTATGTTTGTTGGAGATGGAATCAATGATGGACCAGTATTAGCAGGTGCTGATGTGGGTGCCGCCATGGGAAGTGGTGCTGATGCAGCAATTGAAGCAGCTGATGTGGTATTTATGCATTCTGAGCTAGATGCCATTCCGGCTTCTATCAGAATTGCAAAGTCTACGGGACGTATTGCCAGACAGAATGTCACCTTTGCACTGACTGTTAAGTTACTAATCATGATACCGGGTTTGGTTGGTTTGTCTTCCATGTGGCTGGCTGTATTTGCTGATACCGGTGTTGCAATGTTATGCATCTTAAATTCCATTCGTTTACTTTATAAAAAGTAAAACAAATAAGATAAAAATGGACAAAAAACAAACCCCTTTTGAGAGACCTCAGGCAATCAAAAGGGGTTTTTGTACATCACTTTCTATTGGTTGAATCTCATAGATACATTATTCTTCGATATGATCCAGACCCTGACTTAAAATCGTCACAATATGGCTGTCTGCAAGAGAATAAAAAATAGTTTTACCGTCACGCCTGTTTTTTACAAGATCCATCTGTTTTAAAACCCTTAACTGATGGGAAATGGCAGACTGTGTCATATTCAGCAGGTTGGCAATATCCAGAACACACATCTCTGAACATTTTAATACACATAGTATTTTTAACCTTGTAGAATCCCCAAATACTTTAAAAAATTCTGCTAAGTCCTGCATTTCTTCATCAGGAGGCATCACATCTGTAATCTCCTTCAGCAATTCTTCACTGACATGCAGTAAACCTTTTTGTTTCTGTTCCATGAATCACCTTTACACATGTATTCAAAGTATGCATGTGCCTCTCCTGCCTATACCCAATGGCTTAGTTACTCCTTTATCATACTCACATATTTTACAGGTGTACGATAATTATAATTTGAAGTCTTTATACCGGTTTTAGGACTGCTGGCATGTATGACTCTGCTACCACCAATATACATAGCCACGTGATTTATGGTTCCAGAGCTGTTTGCATAGAATACCAAATCTCCCGGCTGCAATTCTGAAACAGTAATCTTCTTTCCTTCTCCCGCCTGTGCTCTAGAGGAATGGGATACAGAAATGCCAAAATGTTTATATACCGCAAGCACAAAACCGGAACAGTCTGCTCCCTTGGTGAGACTTGTTCCGCCCCATACATAAGGATTCCCAACAAACTGTTTTGCATATTCTACAATATCAACACGAAGATCGGAAACACCCTGACCATATAATAATTCACTCATCGTAATCGCTGTATCTAGTTTTTCTTCCACTGTAACATAATCAGCTGAAACATATGCATCTTCCCCATCAATAGATACCTTTACCCAGTCACCTAAGGTTTCTACTACCTCCAGTTCTTCTCCAAGCGGTACCTGGGTGAGCACACCACCCTCCAAACTAGCGTTATCCCTTACCTTTAATGCATCCGCATTCACAACTGCAACAGTCTTAATCAGCTCTAGAGCACGCATCTTAGCATCAGCACCTATGTATAAAAACTCTGTACTAACATAACCTTCCACTTCTCCTGAAGTGATATGTGCCCAACTTCCATCGTCAGTCAGCTCCAAAACCTCACAGGCTGATCCCTTAGCCATCTTCCCTACTAGCTTTCCGCTGGTATCAGGAGTTTCTCTCACATTAAGGTTACCACTTTCCACATCAGCTATCCCAAGATGGGTATAGCCCCATAATGCTCGCTGAGAGGATTCTGCAGCTGCCAGACATTCATCTACATCCAGGGTCATATTAAGCAAAGTTGCTACTCCATCAAAAGGAGTGATTTCCTTAACAGCTACACCTGCTGCTTCTACGACCATTGGATTGGTAAATTCCATAGTCCCTATGAAAAAGGTACTTGCCAGACATATGCTCAATGTTTTAATGATTTTCTTATTCTTATTCATTTAGATTCCTCAAATTTCATTTATTACAAATTTATTACAGATTTATTATAACAGTGTCGAGCATTCTATGTCAACCTTTTCCATATATTTCTAACATGAAATAAGTGAGAACGTAATTGTGAATTAATGGAAAAAGGACTCAAAACGATAACCTGGATAATCAAAAAGCAGATGGCTATCAAAAAGTCTCCATCTGCTCTCATAAATTTCATAATAGATTAAATGAGAATAATACCATTAAGGCACTCCCTAATGGGAATATGCTGCACCAGCTATTAAATCTTCCTTTAACTGTAACTTCAGCTGTTCCAAATCCGAAAATTTCTGTTCTTTTCTTTTGAAGGCAAATAAGCTTACTTCAATCTCTTTTCCGTAAGCATCCCCGTTAAAATCATACAAATAGGTCTCCACGCCCATTACTTTAAAGTCCTCCTGCACTGTAGGCTTTAGTCCAATATTACTGATGCCCTTATACCATTTGCCATCTAGCATAACGCGAGAAAAATATACTCCCTTAGGTGGCAACAACTTGTCCCTAGAGGGAATCAGATTTAATGTTGGCATTCCCAGGGAATGCCCGATGTGGTTTCCATGCTGCACAATACCTGATACTGTATATGGCATTCCCAATAAGCTTTCTGCATATGGCATGTCACCGCGCCCAACTGCTTCTCGTACCAGCGTAGAACTGACTTTCTGTCCATCTATCTGTATTTTTTGAATGATTGCTACTTCCAGTCCACACTCCCCTGACATCTCCTCTAGCAATGATGCATTCCCTGCACCACCCATACCATAGGTAAGGTCCTCCCCTGCTGCTATAAATACTGTATTCATTCTATTACAAAGTACATCTCTTATGAATACCTGGGGAGGGATTGATGCAGTCTCTTTATTCAACGGAAATTCAATCAGAAGATCAATACCTAGAAATTCAAATAACCTTCTTTTTTCTTCTCGTGTGGTAAGTTCCTTTTCTTCACCCCCACCAAAAAAAACGGAAGGTGCCGGATCAAATGTAAAAACACATGCTCTTCTACCCTTCATTCTCTGATCCAGAATCTCTTGTAAAAGGCGCCTGTGTCCAATGTGTATACCGTCAAATTTACCGATTGCCACAGCCGTTTCTTCTTCTATACAAATATCCGCGGTTCCCGTAATAATTACCATACCCGTCCCTTCCATGCATAATGCACTGCCTAAAAAAACATCTTTTTCGGCTTAAACTTAGAATCCATGGCTTCATATGTATATACACCAAAGAATCTTCCCTCCGGGCTATATACGCGTACTTCCTCTTCATCTCCAAACAATCTTTTTTCCAGGATATGATGCAGACAAAAGCGATTGCCGTTCACTAACAATTTCATATTCTGTTCTGCAACATGCACAGCACTCAGCTTAGAAAACATGGAATCCACTGAAATTACTATTTGATCGATTTCATTCCTGTCTCTGATCTTCTCAAGTTCTGATAAGGGTATGGTTGAAGCAAGTGAAAAGCTCCCTGCCCTTGTCCTAATTAAGGAAGCCATGGCTGCTCCACAGCCCAGTTTCTTTCCGATATCATCGCAAAGAGTCCTTATATAAGTTCCCTTGGAACATGATACCCGAAATTCGATATCAGGTAGATTCCTGTTTTTGATTTCAATTTCATGAATCATGACGCTTCTGGGTTTTCTTTCAATCTCCAGTCCTTGTCTGGCAATTTCATAAAGCTTTTTCCCATTTACCTTCAAAGCCGAATACATCGGGGGTATTTGCTCATACTTCCCCACAAACGACATGATTGCATTTTCAACTTCTTGTAAGCAAACTTTCACTTCATTCTGTGAAAGAATAGTACCACTGAGATCCTGGGTATCCGTTACCACTCCCAAGCGCATAACTGCAATATACTCCTTATCTTTTTCTGTAAGTATATCACATAGCTTGGTTGCGCTTCCTAAACAAACAGGCAATACACCCTCTGCATCCGGATCCAACGTACCGGTATGACCAATTTTCTTTTGTTGTAATATGCCTCGCATCTTAGCCACCACATCATGTGAGGTATAACCTTTTTCCTTGTATATACTTATGATTCCATTATACATTCTGCTTTATCCCTTAGCTGTATTTCAATCTGGCTTGATAGGTTTTCGATGACATCATGGAAAGTTCCACTCATGGTACATCCTGCTGCACGGATATGCCCTCCTCCACCAAAGTAGGAGGCTACCTTTGCAACATCCACATACTCATTGGAACGCATGCTTACTTTATATTCCAAAGTAGCTGTTTCATACATAAAAACAGCACAATCCACACCTTTACTATTTCGCATTTGGTTGACAATTCCATCCATATCTGAAGGTAGCGCCTGATAAAACTCTAGCATTTTCTGATCTATACAGCTTACTATACACCTTCCATCAAAAAAACGAATGCTTTCCATTAAGGCACGTCCTAAAATCTGATTCTGTAAGTATGTCTTCTGGTAGAAACTCTCCTCAATGATTTTGGAAAAAGGAAATCCAAAACTGATTAGTTTCGCACCAATCATCATGGTTTTCGGTGATGTATTAGTGTACTGAAACACCCCACAGTCATGGATGATACCAGTATATAATGCAACTGCTATATCTTCATCTAAGTATTCCTCCTGCATAAGTCCATACAATACTTCTGCAGTAGAACTTGCCTTGGGCAGTACTACATTCACATCACCACATCCTGCTTCATTGCTGATATGATGGTCAATATTAATCTTTTTTATCGCATTTTGAAAGTAACTTTCAGCTTTACCTAATCTGTCAGCTGCCGTATCCAATGCAAAGAACACGTCGAAATCACCACTATATTCATAATCCGAATCAATCTCATTGATATATTTCAAATGTATCAGGTTGTCCGGTGGAGTTTCCAAAAATAATTTTACTAAAGCATTAGGAAGCATTTTTTTTAGATACAAATACAGCGCCATGGAAGACCCTACCGCATCACCGTCCGGTCTTATATGTGCGCTGATTCCAATCTTTTCTGCCCCCGCACATTCATTCAACAGGTTCATACTCAATCTCTCCATATTTCATCTGTGGGCAATGATAAATAGATGCACGATGAATTTATTACTTGTAATCACATATTTTCCCCATTATTCATCACATCATCAATCTTCTTTGACATATTTACACCATACTCAATGGACTGATCCATAATAAATGTGATGTCCGGTGTGTTTCTCATATTGATGGTTTTTGCAAGTTTATTCTTTATGAAACCTTCAGCGCTCTTTAAGCCCTTATAGGTATCTTCCCTTGCTTTTTCATCCCCCAGAACACTGATCCAGGCTTTACAGGTTTTCAAATCAGGAGCAACCTCTACTGCGACTACACTGGTGAATGGGCTAATTCGGGGATCCTTAATTTCACCACGTATAATCTCTGCCAGTACATGTTGTACCTCTACATTTACACGAGTACTTTTCACACTGTTTTTTCTCATTTATCAGCCTTTCTGAAAGAAGCTGCCGTATCACGACAGCCCTTCCTTCCAATTCATATCAATTCCATTGTACCAAAGAGTATTATCTGAAAAAAATCATTTTGATATTCCTCTTTATATATTCCACTTCAGATAAACCTCCTTAGAAATATGTGGCAATGCAAAGCCTTGCCGCATATTTCCAGGTAATTCATGCACTAACATGAATTACCTTGGTACCTCAACCATAATATAAGCTTCTACAATGTCTGCTTCCTGTATCTGGTCGAATCCTTCAAATACTAGACCACATTCAAAGCCTGTTTTAACTTCTTTAACATCATCCTTAAAACGTTTCAGGGAAGAAAGTTCTCCTTCAAAGACCTGAGCGCCATCACGGCTAATACGAACCTTTGCACCTCTTTGGAATATACCATCCAGCACATAAGAACCTGCAATATTACCTATCGCAGATGCCTTAAAGATTTGACGTACCTCGGCATGGCCGATTATTTTTTCTTCATATACAGGATCCAGCATACCCTTCATCGCAGCTTCAATATCTTCAATTGCCTGATAGATAACCTTATACAGACGAACATCCACGCCTTCTCTTTCGGCAATCGTTTTTGCAGATACATCAGGCCTAACATTGAAACCAATGATAATTGCTGAGGATGCACTTGCCAGCATCACATCGGACTCATTGATAGCACCTACTCCACCGTGTAAACATTTTACAACAACTTCATCATTAGTAAGCTTTAGAAGGCTCTGTTTTACTGCTTCTACACTACCCTGTACATCTGCTTTTACAATCAGATTCAGTTCCTTTAGATTTCCTTCTTTGATCTGTGAGAATAAATCATCTAAAGACATCTTGCTCTTTGTCTCTTCCAACATTTTTACCTTGTTTTGAGATAAATATGTCTCTGCGTAGGTTTTTGCTGTTTTATCATTTTCGTGGGCGATAAATACTTCACCTGCACTTGGCACATCATTCAGCCCTAATATCTCCACCGGAGTAGATGGACCGGCTTCTATAATTGCCTTACCTTTATCATCTATCATGGCACGTACTTTACCATGACTTGCTCCAGCAGAAATGAAGTCACCTACTCTTAAGGTACCCTTCTGTACCAATACAGTTGCTACTGGTCCACGTCCCTTATCCAACTCAGCTTCAATAACAAGACCTCTGCCCCGTCTACTGGAATTTGCTTTCAGTTCCATTATGTCTGCAGTTAAAAGAATGGTTTCCAGCAGATTCTCAATTCCGGTGCCAGATTTAGCAGAAACAGGTACGAATTCTGTGGTTCCGCCCCAATCAACAGGAATCAGTTCATATTCTGTCAGCTCCTGTTTTACGCGTTCTACATTGGCACTTGGCTTATCAATTTTATTTATGGCAACAACGATTTCAATTCCTGCTGCCTTTGCATGATTGACTGCTTCAATTGTCTGAGGCATAACACCATCATCGGCTGCTACTACCAGAATAGCAATATCCGTTGCATTAGCACCACGCATACGCATAGCAGTAAATGCCTCATGGCCTGGTGTATCCAAAAATGTAATTTTCCTATCCTTTATAGCTACTGTATACGCACCAATATGCTGGGTGATACCACCAGCTTCTCTGTCCGTTACATTGGTTTTACGGATAGCATCCAGAAGAGAAGTTTTACCGTGGTCTACATGGCCCATAACACAAATGACAGGTGGACGTGCTTTCAAATCATCATCCTGCTCATCCTCTTCCTTTAACAGTTCCTCTATCACATCAATCATAACTTCATGCTCACAAAGAATATCATATTCCATGGCGAAACTCTCTGCTTCTTCATAAGTGATCTCCTGGTTCAGTGTAACAATTTTACCTTCCAGGAATAATTTTTTTATAATGGCAGAAGAAGGTATCTTCATCTTGTCTGCCAGTTCCTTTATCGTAACAGCTTCCGGCAAAATGATTACTTTTATAGCTTCTTCTACAACATCATCCCTTTTCTTCTCAGGCTTAATAAACTTACCTGGTTTTGCTTTTGCCTGACTATCTTCTTCATAGACAAAGTCCTTACGGAAGAAGCGTTTATCTTTCTCCTGGCTGATACGGCGCTTCTCTTCGTCTCTATGCTTTTCAGCGTCTTTAATCGGAGCATCTCCGCCAAAGCTCTTGCTTTGTCCTGGTTTTCTAAAGTTATCTTTCTGTGCGGCATTGCCATAAGGTCTGCGATAACCACCCTGGCCATTGTAAGAACCCTGCCTAAAGTTGCCATCTGGTCCTCTGTTATCTCTGTTTCCATAAGAAGGTCTTTCTCCTCCTGTCCTGTTCTGACCGTATGCCTGACCTGTCTGTCCTGTTCTATTCTGATAACCCTGCCCTGGTTGACGATTCTGGTTGTAGCCTTGCCCTGACTGACCGGGCCTGTTCTGGTTGTAGCCTTGACCCTGCCCTGACTGACCAGGTCTGTTCTGGTTGTAACCCTGACCTGATTGTCCAGATCTGTTCTGATAACCCTGACCTGACGATTGACGGTTCTGGTAACCCTGACCTGATTGTCCCGACTGACCCGACCTATTCTGATATCCCTGTCCTGACGATTGACGGTTCTGGTTGTAACCTTGATTCTGTCCTGACTGCCCTGGCTGACGGTTCTGGGTATAACCATGGTTCATCTGACCGGATCTATTTTGATTATTATATTGATTATCCTGGCTTCTCTCTACACTGGGCTGCCTGTTTTCCTGCTTTACCGGAGTATCACGTACTACTTCCTTTTCAGCTGTAACTGCAGAATTCTCTTCATTTATTTGTACAGGTGCAATATTTTGTGGCTTTTCTGTTTGAGTTGCAGGAGCCTTAGAAGTTGCCATCTGTACACTGGGTGTAGGAGAAGGAGGGGTTAATGGCTTAATTGGACGTACTGCTGCAGGCTGGCCTGTTCTTACATTCTGTGAAGGCCGGCTTCCCTGATTATATCTATTTTGATTATTACCCTGGGGTCTGTTTCCCTGGGGCTGTTGTCCAGGGACTCTGGAATTCTGAGGATTGCTCACAAAAATAATTTTCTTTTTCTTTTTGAGTGTATCCTCTCCCTTATCTTCCTGATCAGCACTAGACTTTTCTTCTGCTTTTTTGGGCATTTTGGCCTTTCCCGCTTCCTTGGCAGATACATCTGCCTTGGAGGAGCCCTTTACGAAATGACTCCTTACCAGTTTTGCTGCGTCATCTTCCACACCACTCTGTGGAGCTTTTGCTTCTATTCCCTTTTCCTGTAAAAAGGAAAGAATATCTTTACTCTGTGTATCTAACTCTTTCGCGAGTTCATGTATTTTTATTTTCGCCATGCTTTTAACCTCCTAGTTTTGTAATTCATCAAGATGCTTCATTACCGTTTGCGCAAGACCCTCATTGATCAATGCCATTGAAGAACGTTGCTCTTTTCCAATTGAATGTCCCAATTCTTCCTTGGTACCATATGTAATCAGCGGTACCTGATAAAAAGAGCACTTATCCTTAAAAAGCTTTTTCGTATTGTCTGACGCATCTAACGCTAAGATAACAAGCATAGCAGAACCGTTTTTTACGGCATTCTCCGTAGCAAACTCACCGCTTACCACGTTTTGTCCTCTCGCTGCCAGACTTAACAGTGCATAAATCTTATTATGTTTCAATCTCACTAAACTCCCTTTCCAACTCCTCATAAACCAAATCCGGAATACTCATTTTAAAGGAGCGTTCCAGCCCTTTGTTTTTCCTAGCTTTCTGTAAACAAACGCTACTCATACAAAGGTATGCGCCTCTTCCATTCTTTTTACCTGTTACATCTAAAACAATATCATTTTCTGCTGTTTTTATAATTCGCATCATCTCTTTTTTGCTCTTCATCTCACCGCATCCAATACATTGTCTTAACGGAATTTTTTTACTCATTATTTGCGTCTGTTCCCTCCTCATAGGGTGCTTCATCTTCGAAATCGTCATAATCATCGATGTAATCCTCGTAACGGAAACCTGGAGCATCCTTTGCCTGTGTCTCTGACTTAATGTCAACCTTGTAACCTGTTAACCTAGCTGCCAGCCTTGCATTCTGTCCTTCTTTACCGATGGCAAGAGAAAGTTGATAATCAGGAACTACTACTTTTGCCGTTTTATCATCCGGATCAGCGAACACAGCAACGATTTTGGCCGGTGATAACGCATTCTGGATCAGGTTACCCGGATTCTCATTCCAACACACAATGTCAATTTTTTCTCCACGCAGTTCTTCTACAATGGCATTTACCCTGGCACCATTCATGCCGACACAGGCACCTACTGCATCTACATTGGGATTGTGGCTCCATACAGCAATTTTGGTACGGCTGCCTGCTTCACGTGCAATACTCTTTATTTCAACAGTTCCATCCTTTATCTCTGTCACTTCAGATTCAAATAGTCTCTTTACCAATTCCGGATGTGTCCGACTAACATTGATACGCGGTCCTTTAGGGGTATTCTTCACTTCAAGAATATATACTTTAATTCTTTCGGTAGGTCTAAATACTTCTCCCTTCACCTGCTCACTTTCATTTAGCATAGCATCTGCTTTTCCTAAATTTATGCTGACGTTATGTCCCACATAACGCTGAACCACACCGGTTACAACATCCTTTTCTTTTTCATAATACTGATTATAAATAACGCTTCTTTCCTCTTCCCGAATTTTCTGAAGAATCACATTTTTTGCATTCATGGTCGCGATACGTCCAAATTCTTTGGATTTAATTTCCACATGAATCATATCCCCAACCTGTGCTTTTTTAGAAATTGCCTGGGCGTCTTCTAAAGCAATCTGAATGCAGTCATCTTCTACATCTTCCTTGGTGGGTATTACTTCTTTTTCTGCATAACACAAGAAATCACAGGTCTCACGATTGATTTCAACCTTTATGTTATCAGCCTTTCCAAAATGATTTTTACATGCGGTAATTAATGAATTCTCAATTGCTTCAAACAAGGTATCCTTGCTAATTTCCTTTTCCTTTTCCAAAATATCCAATGCTTCCATTAATTCCTTATTCATTTTCCAATATCCTCCCGTTATCTATCAAATATTAAAAGTCAAATGCAAGCTTAATCAACGCCACATCCATTTTTTCAAATACCTGTAACCCGTTATCTGTTTCCAAAGTTATCGTCTTATCATCATAGCTCTTTAAAACGCCGGAAAATTCCTTACATTTCTCAATGGGTTTATATGTTTTCAGCTCCACCTTACTTCCCAGGCTCTTTTCTAAATGCTTATCTTTTTTGAGTGCTCTGCCTAGTCCTGGACTGCTCACTTCCAGTATATAAGCATCCTCTATAAAATCTGCCTGATCTAAAGCACCTGATAAAGCTCTACTTACATTCTCACAGTCCTGAATAGTAACCCCCTCAGGTTTGTCAATATAAGCACGCAGATACCAATCAACACCATCTTTTTCATATTCAATATCATAAACCTCAACGCCGTTTTCCTGGGCAATGGGGCTTAACAGAGTTTCTGTTTTGGTTTCATATGTCTCTCTTTTAGACATGTACCCACCTTTTCCTTTCTGAATAAATCTATCTAATTTCATTTCATTTCATGCATACATACAACAAGAAAGAGTGGCGCTTCGTCCACTCTTACCATAGAATAAATATTTTACTATTAGTATAGTATACCCAAAAACAGTAACTGTCAAGGATTGTTCACAAAACTTGTGATTTTATTAGTAATTAAATATCAGTTCTGTTCTACAGTCACCATCTCTTCATAGCAGGAAAAGACCTCTTCTACTTTATTTTTATGCAGCTTTGGCGTTACTATGCTGACAACTGGTACAATGATCAGACCTGCTACCATGGCCAAAGCGCCGGCATTGATGGGCGAATCCATATATTTAAAAAACATATTAGTTACTGTTATGCCCACACCACAGATAAAGCTGGCCCATACTGCACTTTTTGTAACCCCCTTCCAGTATAGTCCATATAGGAATGGTGCCAGAAAGGCTCCTGCTAAAGCTCCCCAGGAAATTCCCATTAACTGGGCTATGAAGGTAGATGGGTTAATGGCAAGTATGACTGAAACAACAACAAAAAAGATCAGTAACACACGCATCCATAAAAGCTGCTGTTTATCTTTCATTTTTTTGATGATATTTCCATTAATGAAATCCAATGTCAAAGTAGAACTGGAGGTCAGTACCAGAGCAGATAGCGTTGACATGGAAGCAGACAGTACCAATACAATAACAACCCCAATCAAAATATCGGGTAAAGTACTTAACATAGAAGGAATGATTGCATCATAAATGACTCCTCCATTGGTACTTCGTATCTCTGCTGTATCATAAAGCCTGCCGAATCCTCCCAAAAAGTAACACCCTCCTGATACAATCACCGCAAATACAGTAGAAATAATGGTACCGGTCTTCACAGACTTTTCATCTTTGATGGTATAGAATTTATGTACCATCTGGGGTAACCCCCAGGTGCCTAAGGATGTGAGAATCACCACGCCTAACAAATTCAATGGGTCAGGGCCAAAGAAGGATGTAAAAGCTCCCTGCTTTCCTAACGACACCGGAATATCGCTAGGAATCTCAGAAAGTCTAAACACAGCTTCCATAAAGCCACCTTGTCCATTAATGACCGCCCATACTACTGCTACAATACCGAAAAGCATAATAATTCCTTGTATAAAATCATTGATGGCCGTTGCCATATATCCCCCCAGAATTACATACACACAGGTAAGAGCCGCCATGGCAATGACACACACTGTATAGGGAACGGAAAAAGCCATTTCAAACAATCTGGAAAGGCCATTATAGACCGATGCTGTATAGGGAATTAAAAAAATAAACACAATGGCTGAAGCCATTATCCGTAGTGCATTGCTGTCGTAACGTTTTCCAAAATAATCCGGCATGGTTTTTGCTTTTAAGTGCTTACTCATGATCCGGGTTCTGCGGCCCAATACCACCCAAGCAAGCAAAGAACCAATTAAGGCGTTTCCCAACCCGATCCAGGTTGCTGACATTCCATATTTAAACCCGAACTGACCTGCATATCCCACAAAAACCACTGCACTGAAATAAGACGTTCCGTAAGCAAACGCTGTCAACCATGGTCCTACACTCCTGCCTCCTAATACAAAGTCGTCCACATTGGTGGCATGCTTTCTGGCATAAATTCCCACCCCAATCATGACGCCGAAGAAGACTATTAGCATCGATACTTTTGCAATCATCCCTTTTACTCCATCCTCATTTTACTTTTACATGAATATGAGCCAATTATTCAGTGGCTCATATTCACATATCCCATTTACATTTTTTGAATTTCATCAGCTGATACAAGCTCTACATCTGTTTCCTTTAACAATTCTGCTGCCTTCTCTAAGTCAGAGGTCTTTAGTACAATAGAGGCATCATCCGTACCGGTAGATAGTGCATACATATACTCAATATTAATATGTGACTGACAAATTACTTCCAGCAATTCCTGAAGCTGTCCTACCCTGTGGCTAAGCTTTATCCCCAATACATCTGTGATCATGGCAGAAAATCCACTTTCCACTAAAGCTTTTCTTCCTTCTTCCGGTTTGGATACCAAAAGTCTTAACAGACCATAATCACTGGTATCAGCTAAACTCAAGGATACAATATTGACATCATTTTGCTTTAAAACCTCCAGAACATCTTCAAGCCTTCCTTCTCTGTTTTCGATAAAAACAGATAATTGTTTGATATACATAAACACTCTCCTCTCTTAATCCATTTTACGTTTATCTATTACATGGACAGCCTTGCCCATGCTACGTTCAATCGATTTTGGTTCTACCAGCTTAACCTTTACAGCCAGACCGATGGCATGCTGTAAAACTGTGGCTATCTTCTTGGTCAGTTTTTCTAATTCCTTGATTTCATCAGAGAAGAATTTTTCCTCCACCTCTACCTGCACTTCCAGAGTATCCAGATTATTTACCCGATCCACTATCATCATATAATGAGGCGTTGTTTCACCCATTTCCAAAAGAGCTGATTCTATCTGAGACGGGAACACATTGACACCCCTGATGATTAGCATGTCATCAGAGCGCCCCTTAAAGCGACTGATTCTTGCAAGGGTTCTTCCACACTCACAGGATGAATAATCTATGCTTGTCAAATCTTTGGTACGGTAACGTAAGAGAGGCAGGCCTTCTTTGGTAACAGTTGTAAATACCAGTTCACCTGTCTGACCCGGTTTCATTGGATCCAGTGTTTCCGGATTGATTACTTCTGGTATAAAGTGATCCTCATATACATGCAGCCCCTGATGGAAACGACAGTCACAGGCGACGCCCGGCCCCATGACTTCACTCAGTCCATAGATATCATGGGCATGAATATGTAACTTATTCTCAATCTGTTTTCGCATGTTTTCTGTCCAAGGCTCCGCACCACAAATAGCAGTTTTTAATTTGATATTTGGAACATCTCCTGCTTCCTCTAGCGTTTCTGCAATATGTAGTAAGTAGGAAGGTGTACAGGCAATGGCTGTAACACCAAAATCCATCATCATGGTAGTCAGTTTCTTGGTGTTGCCGGTTGACATAGGAACTACCATGGCACGCAACTTCTCTGCACCACCATGGGCGCCCAGTCCACCTGTAAATAGACCATAGCCATAAGCAATCTGGATGACATCCTCTCTGGTAATGCCTGCCATGCTAAAGGCTCTTGCTACACATTCACTCCAAATTTCCAAGTCTCTTCTGGTATAGCCCACAACAGTAGCCTTCCCGGTTGTACCGCTTGATGCATGAACTCTCACAATTTCTGACCTGGGTACAGCAAAAAGTCCAAATGGGTAGTTATCCCTGAGGTCACTTTTAGTAGTAAAAGGAAGCTTACTTAAGTCCTCGATTCCATTAATATCACCGGGTTCAATACCAAGCTGCTGCATTTTATTCCTGTAAAAGGGAACATTATGATATACCCTGTCTACGGTTTTCACCAGTCTGGCACTCTGCAACACGGTCATTTCATCCCTGCTCATGCATTCCTTTGTCTCATTCCAAATCATTCTGCCTTACCTCCTGCATATCCCAAAAGAAACGCTTTCTTATTAATCTCCACAGTCTTCGACGGAACTGTTTTCTCAATTACGTTAAGCCACATCTCTTGATCAAAGTCCATATGCCTGGCTGCAAGACCCAGCACAATCACATTAAATGCTTTGGCATTTCCCAGCTTCAGTGCCTCCTCCATGGCATTCATGCTATAAACCTTATGTTCTTTGGATAATTCTTCTATGATATTGTCCGGATACACTGCTACACCTGTTACAACTGTAATCGGATCAATTCTCCAGTCATTCACCACAATGACTCCTTGTGGTTTTAAAAAGTGGACATATCTAAGTGCTTCCAATCTTTCAAAAGCAATCAGTACATCTGCCTGACCTTCCTCCACAATAGGTTCATTCACCTCTGCTCCATATCTGACAAAGGTTACCACACTGCCACCTCGCTGTGCCATTCCATGCACCTCTGATAATTTTACATCATATCCGGCTTCCACTGTTATCCCGCCTAAAATTCGGCTGGTTAGAAGGGTTCCCTGTCCACCAACACCCACAATCATGATATTCTTCGTTTCCACTGATTTTTCCTCCTACCTGGCACAAGTTTCTATTGCATCAAACATACAAAGATTCTTACATAGACCACAGCCATTACACATTGTGGCATCTATAGATATGGTACCATCCAGATTCTTTGTCAGTGAAGGGCATCCCGGTCGAAGACAGGCACCACACTTTTTACATTTCTCTAAAACTGGTCTGCATACATTGGGAAAAACATTTTTCTTTAACAAAACACAGGGGGATTTGGTAATGATCACGCTCACTGTATCTCTTGCAGTTTCTTCTTTGATGACTTTCTCTAATTCTTTTAGATCAAAGGCATTGACTTCCACCACATGTTCAATACCCATGGATTTACATAATTGCATGATATTGATTTCAGGAACCACTTCACCCATCAAGGTCTTTCCTGTGGCTGCATGATCCTGATGTCCGGTCATTCCTGTTGTGGAATTGTCCAGTATCATAACAGTGCCGGATCCCTGATTATAAACCATATTCATAAGTGAATTCACCCCGGTATGCATAAAGGTAGAATCTCCGATCACTGCCACCCAGTTCTTAATGTAATCTCTGCCCTTTGCCTTTTCCATTCCATGAAGCGTGGAAATACTGGCTCCCATACATATGGTGGTATCAATGACATTAAGTGGAGCAACAGCTCCTAATGTATAGCAACCAATATCCCCGGCTGCATGAATTTTCAACTTGCCTAAAACAGAGAATACACTTCTATGGGGACAGCCGGGACACAAAATAGGCGGTCGTAAAGGTACCTGCGTTGCCTTATCTGCAACATGTTCTTCCTTTCGTAACGCGGTACGCAGCAGATTGGCACTGTATTCACCCTGGCGGGTAAAAATCTCCTTTCCTACCACTTCAATTCCCCAGGAGCGAACTTGTTCTTCAATCACTGGTTCCAGTTCTTCAAATATGTACAGTTTATCTACCTTAGATGCAAAATCCATAATCAGCTTTTTAGGCAGAGGATGTACCATACCAAGTTTACATACGGAAGCAGTAGGGCAAGCTTCCCTCACATACTGATAAGGAATACCGCTTGTAATAAATCCAACGGAAGTGTCCCTGTATTCCACCCGGTTTACAGGAAATGTACAGCTGTCTTCCTCTAACATCTTCATTCTTTTTTCTACATAGACATGACGTCCCTTGGCATTGCCCGGCATCATGACAAATTTAGCAGGGTTACGTTTATATTCCTTATCTTCCGGTACGACCCTGTCACACAACTCTACCATTCCCTGGGAATGGGATAGTCTGGTGGTAGTTCTTAACATCACCGGTGTATCGTATTTTTCACTGATCTCAAAGGCAAACTTCACATATTCCTTTGCTTCCATGCTATCTGAAGGTTCTAAAACCGGTACAATGGCAGCACGTGCCACACACCGGGAATCCTGTTCATTCTGAGAACTATAAAGCCCGGGATCATCTGCAGCTACAAGTACAAGCCCACCATTCACGCCTGCATATGAAATGGTATATAAGGGATCACTGGCCACATTCACACCCACGTGCTTCATGGATATCAAAGCTCTCACCCCACTGATGGATGCGCCAATAGCCACTTCACATGCCACCTTCTCATTGGAAGACCACTCTGCATAAATCTCAGGATATTTTATGATATTTTCACTGATTTCGGTACTGGGAGTACCGGGATAAGCAGCAGATACCTTCACTCCTGCTTCATAAGCGCCTCTTGCAATTGCTTCATTTCCTAACATAATCTTCTTATCTGTCACGGCTACAATTCCTTTCTCATATCCTTCACTCTTTTTGCTTTTCCTTCAAATCGTTGAAGGGTATTGGGGGATTCCAAACTGATTTTTGCATCCAGTCCCAAAACCACCTTGAGTTTACTCTTAATCTTCTGTTCTATGGCTTCCAGCTCTTTAAAGGAGTCGGTTATCTTCAACAGTTCTACCCGAATTTCCATTTTATCGGTATGATTCTGTCTGGTCAATATAATCTCATAATGAGGACCAATTTCCTCTACACCCAGTATAACCTCTTCTATCTGGCTTGGAAATACATTAACTCCCCTTATCTTCATCATATCATCGGTTCTGCCACTTAAGTTATCCATACGGCAGTTGGTACGCCCACATTTACATGGTTCGTAAATCAGACGGGTAATATCCTTGGTCCTGTAACGAATCAAAGGAAGTCCTTCTTTATAAATACAGGATACAACCAGTTCTCCCTTTTCACCGGCAGGCAATACATCACCTGTTTTGGGATCAATAATCTCTGGAATAAAATAATCTTCATTCACATGCATGCCTTCCATATATTCGCACTCCCCGGATATCCCGGGTCCCATAAGCTCACTCATGCCGTAATTGGAGGTAACGAGCATATCATTCCCCCAAAGCTTATGCATTTCTGCACGCATGGCTTCTGTCAATAACTCACTGCCTAAAAGTCCGATTTTTACCTGCAGATCCTTTTGGGGGTCAATACCCAAAGACTGGGCTACTTCTGCCAGACGCAAAGCATAAGATGGCGTAGCTACCAAAAGAGAAGTACCAAAATCCTTCATATACATAATCTGTTTTTCAGAGTTACCGGTGGAAGATGGTACCATGGTGGCACCAATATTCTCCAACCCATAATGAAGACCCAGTGCACCTGTAAACATCCCATAACCAAAACAAATCTGCGCGACATCCTTTTTGCTGGCTCCACCCATCACCGCAACACGGGACACACACTCCGTCCACATCTTAAGGTCTCTCTTGGTATACCCAACAACGGTAGGTTTTCCCGTGGTACCACTGGAAGCATGAATACGAACCAGCTCCTCTTTGTCCACTGCAAAAAGCCCAAAAGGATAATTGTCACGCAGATCCTGTTTTGTTACAAAAGGAAGTCTGCTTAAGTCTTTCAGACACTTTATATCTTCCGGTTTCACACCAGCTTCTTCCATTTTCTTTCTGTAGGCAGGTACCTTCTCCCATACCTGATTGACTGTCTGCTGCAGACGAGAGAGCTGAATCGCTTCCATCTCTTTTCTGGGCAGTGTTTCTTCATTAGACCAAATCATGATACTTCCTCCACAATCTTACACCTGCTGCTTTACCACTACAAAGCATTAATTTCTCAAAGTGTAACCATTGTATCATAAGTACCATAATTATTTCTACCATAAAATGCAACAAATTTTAATGTGCATTTTTAGCAAATCAAGACATTTTACTTTTCATTAATGATTCGTCTACTACTGCTATAGGTTGCCAGGAAGTAACATCCATATACAGCAGCGAGCAATAACGCTGTAATACCAATACTGCTTAACATATCACTCTGATCAAACACGGCAAGCATAAAGGACACAAAACGCATGCCAAAAATGGAATGAATGATAGCCAATAACAGGGGGAGAATAAAAAACAATCCCAACTGAGAAAACAATGCCTTGTTTATCAGTTTTTCATCCGTACCGATTTTTTGCAAGATTCCATATCTGCCCTTGCTGTCTGCTGTTTCCAATAACGCCTTCAGTGCTAGAATTGCAGCTCCGGAAATCAGGAAAATAATACCTAAATAAAGAACCACAAAGGTAATGATGACTGCCAGTCCTGTACTGGATTCCATTATAGCAATCTTGCTCATTCCATCCGCTCCCTTGTAATCATCAAGACAGTTCTTAGGTAATCCCAAAAGGAAATTTTCTGTTTCTTTCTTCCCTTCCTCTGTCTCTGCTGCATAATCACCTGCCAACAGGTTTTTTTCTACAGACAGAAATTTACCCGCTTCATTTTCTATTACTTTATCCGGTACCACAAAGAAACCTGTGTTTGCCAGGAAGGGAGCCATGGCTAAATATCCTTCCATACACTTATCAAATGCCGGTTTTAAGGTATAATCGCCAACGGTAATCGTTGTCCCTCCAGCCAGCGATAAATTTCTTATTTTAGCCATATTATCAAAATCACATATGATAACATACTGATCTTGTTCTAATTCGTATGTTTTGTTTCCATATAATGCTGCCATTTTGTTATAGGCAGAATTACCGATTAAAGTCTCAGCACTTGTAAAATCCAGTATGGGGAATTGTTCTTTGGCCTGCTCTCTGTAATCTCCAAGCGTTGCGGCAAAATTGAATGAAGCATTTGTATACGTACTTACTTCCACATAACCCGGTTTCATATAACTCATGGGAAACCCGATATCTTCCATCATTTCTGCTACTGATTTATGAGAGTTTACTAACATGGCTTCTGAATAACTACCGTCATCAGGAAGGTCCATTGTCTTCTCCATACAGAAATCCACCGGTGTCATTTCTTTTAAAGCATTATTTATGGAAGAGTTCATTGACATACCGGAACAGAAAGCACATATGGTTGCAAAAAGCAATAAGCAAATCACGGTCATGGAGAATACAGCTGTATTCATATTGGTGCTCAGCTGGCGCAGAACAAAAGCATTCAGATTCTTATGGTAAATCTTCTTAAAGTGCTGCATCAGCTTTAACAAGAATCCAGATAACGACCAGAAGGTCAAAAAGGTTCCCACACAACCCATGGCAATCATGATACCAGCTCTGTTTAGGTTAATGCTTTCAGCTCTGAAACCAACCTGATAATATGCATATCCCAATAGTCCTACCGCAATCAGGAATACGAATACAGCAAATCTGCTGTCCTTCATGGTTTCCTTCTCTCCCTTATGCCCTGCCTGAAATAAATCAATCAATTTATACTTTGTTACAGCAAATGCATTAAAAATCAACACTATCACATACATTATGCCAAAATACAGGATGGTCTTTTCCACTGCTTTTGTTGAAATAAGAAATGTATATCCGGTCATATCTGCTTCAAAGAGTTTTACTACCAGAATGGACATAAACTGGGAAACAAAAATACCTAAAACAAGGCCTACTGTCAGAGATAAGATTCCAATGAGGACGGTTTCTCCTAACAGGATTCGTGAAATCCCCCCTTTTCCCATGCCTAACATCATATATACACCAAACTCGTTTTTTCTCCGCTTAATCAGAAAATTGTTTGCATATACAATCAAAAAGCCCAGGATAAAAGCCACAAGCACTGATACAACCCCCAGCATATTTACCATCAGCTTAACCATTTCATAACCGGACTGCGAAATCCCTTTCATGGCAGTCTGACTTTCCAAAGCGTTAAAAACATAAAAAATGGACACGCCTAAAATCAGTGTTAAAAAATAAATGGTATAATCCCTAATACTCTTACTGATATTTTTTATGGAGAGCCTAAATAACATCATTCAACTCACCCCCCAAGAGAGATACCACATCAATAATTTTGTTAAAAAAGGACTTTCTGGTTTCCTCTTCTCCACGTCTCAGTTCTGTAAAAAGCTGACCATCTTTTATAAAAATGATTCTGGAAGCATAGCTGGCAGTGAAAGCATCATGGGTTACCATTATTATGGTGGCAGACAGCTCGTCGTTTAAATACGAAAAGTTCTCCAAAAGCAATCTCGCCGCCTTACTGTCCAAGGCACCTGTAGGTTCATCTGCCAGTACCAGACTGGGATTGGTTACCACGGCTCTTGCACTTGCCACACGCTGTTTCTGTCCACCGGACATCTGATAAGGATACTTCTTTAATACTTCCGTAATCCCCAACTGACCTGCTACTGCATTGACACGACGCTCGATCTCCTTAGCAGGTTTTCCTTGAATAGATAAAGCCAGTGCAATATTTTCATATGCGGTCATGGTATCCAGTAAATTAAAATCTTGAAAAATAAAACCCAAATCCTCTCTCCTGAATTTATTCAGTTCATTGCCTTTCAACTTTGTAATGTCTCTATCATTTACCAGAATATGACCACTTGTCACTCTGTCAATGGTGGAAACACAGTTTAATAGTGTTGTTTTTCCGCTACCGCTGGCTCCCATGATACCAATAAATTCACCATTTTTCTACTTGAAAGCTCAGATTATCCAGTGCTTTGGTGAGATTCCCTTTATTGCCATAATATTTTTCTACATTCTCTACTTTTAAAACCGTATTCATTTTTTCCCTTTCTAATACTATCAATTATTTTGGAATATTCTTCTTTGCTACGGTTTTCATCTTAATCTTTCATACAAATTTTTGCCATTTCCTTAACTTACAATAACCTTACAGTTTTGTAAGGTTTTGTTTGCCATGTTATCTAACCCCGTCCATAAAGACTGATTTTGGAAAAATAAAGGTTACCATACTTCCTTCTCCCTCTTTGGATGCAAAGAGCATATTGTGACCGAGTCTATTACACAGTTTTCTGCACAGATATAGACCTATCCCTGTAGACTTCTTAAATTTACGACCGTTACTGCCCGTAAACCCTTTGTTAAATACTCTTTCTGCTTCCTCTGCTTTTACACCAATCCCATTATCCGCAATATGTAACAGTGTTTGTTCCTGTGCTTCTTCTGCATAGATTGTAAGTGTCAGTCCGGCTTCCTTTGCATACTTAATGCTGTTGTCAAATACTTGTCCAATCATGAACTCCATCCATTTACCATCCGAATAAACCCCTACTTCACAATCATGAAGAGAAACAGAAGCATGCTTGTGAAGTAGTTCCGTTTTCCTTTGGAGAAGTGCCTGTTCTACAATCGTCCTTAGGTTCACCTGTTTAATCAGATAATCCTTTTCCACATCAGAGCTCCTCGCATAAAAAAGTGCCTGTTCCACATAATTTTCTAACCTGTCAACCTGTTCGCTAAACCCATTGTCCATATCCCTGTGATTCACCAGAATCATTCTTGCTGCAGCAATAGGCACCTTTACCTCATGAATCCACATTTCAATATATTCTTTATATTCCTTGCTTGTTCTCAGCTGTGCAGAAACCTGTTCATTCATGCTTTTTTGCATACTTCGAAGCACTTCATACATGCACCGTTCTTCCTGCTTTTTCCCAGGCTGAATCATCTCCGGCATCAGGTATTTCTTTTCCAGCTCATCTGACATCATCTGTATTTCAGTTATGTATTTTTTTTGTTCCCAGTACTCTACATATGTACAAGTAAAATAAGCTAAAACCAATATCACTGCTGTATAAATCATCAGCCAGGACGCTCCTGCAACTGTTAGCAGAAATGTCTCAATGGAAAATATCAGCCAGCCAAAAATCCCCATCCATGTCAAATGTTCTCTTAAGAATGTCGAATATCTCATCATAATAATTGGTAACCCATTCCCCTCTTTGTTACAATTGCTCCCTTTATACCAATGCCCTCCAACTTTGCCTTCAGTCTGGTCATATTCACTGTCAGAGTATTGTCATCCACAAACATACAGTTATCCCAAAGTCCATTCATTAAATCGTCTCTGGTTACAATTTCTCCCTGGTTTTGCGCCAGTAATTTCAACATCTGTAATTCATTTTTCGTTAACTCTACCGATGCATTGCCTATGGCAACCCTCCCTTTTAAAAGCTCAACGGAAAATGAAAAATCACCTTGTTCTGCAGCGCAGACCACTTGTAATACATCAGTCTGCTTTGTATCTTTATAGACACGTTTCATCACAGCCTCCATTCTGGCTAACAGAATCTGAGGGCGAAAAGGCTTTGCTACGAAATCGTCTGCTCCATTACTGATACTTAAAAGCTCAGTGAGTTCTGTATCCCTGCTGGTGATCATAATGACCGGAATCTCTGCCTTTCTACAAAATTCCTTACAAAGATGAAGTCCGTCAATTCCCGGAAGGCCGATATCCAGCAAAATAAGCTGACATCCGCTATCCATCAGAAGAGTAATGAGAAATTCTTCCCCCTTTTCTGCATATTCTTCTACTCTGATGAGCCGCACTTCATAACCATTTGTTTCCAGATAGTATTTGAGTTCACTACTGAGCGTAGTATCATCCTCCAAGACTCCGATTTTCTTCATACACAATCCTCCCTTCTTTACTTTATATCATAGTATTGTAGCACTATGAGGATTAATTGGTTACTCCACAGGCGCGCTCTTGCTTATATAAAAAGTAGCAGCACTAAGATTTTTGTTCGCATACGCTTCAAAAATCAAGTGCTGACGTTTTATAAAAGCCTGTGGAGTAATCCAATTAATCTCCTTGAGGTAACAATTACTGAAAAGCCACCATAATAAACAGAACCCCCAAAAATAAAAGAATCAGGTCTGTGCCCTTCAATTTTCTTTGGGAATAGAACACATTGGGATTCTTTTCTGAAGCATAAATCTCGTAGCTTTCACCAATCTGATATTTCTTCTCAAGCTTTCTGAGTGAATATACTTCTCCGGTGGTATTTTCATAGTTACTGCCCTTATATGTATAACAAAAGCGAGGCACATACTTTGTGACTGCTTTCACTTTCATCCTTTCTGCTCCCTGATAAACAGCACTGACCTCGGTACTACAGGCAAAAAGCTTGATCACATTCATGAGAAAAGTGCCAAGAAAGATACCACCCATTCCAAAACATAGCACATATTTAGTAAACTCGTCTCCAATCTGTAAATAATCACCTATCATTTCAGAGAAAGCCAGCAAAAGTCCAAAAATAATAAAATAACTGCATACAATGATTGCGCCTATCATTATTACCGCACTTCCTGCAAGAATAAACAGCAGAATACTGAAGCCTAACAGAGCAAAGCTGCTACCCAGGAACAAAATATCTTTTGTGAATGCAGTGGTCACTAAGGATACCATTGCAATACCGATACAAATAAGTCCTGCATTATTAAGAAAAGTTTTCCTCATCTGCTTTTTTCCCCTCTTTTCTTCCATCTAGCAATTGATTCAACTCTAACATGGTCTTCTGCAATACAGGATGCCGAAACCAGGGTGCAATCTGGGTCATGGGTTTTAGGACAAAATCCCGATTCTGCATATCTACATGGGGAATGATCAGATTTTTATCCTCATATATCTCATGATCATAAAAGATGATATCCAGGTCTAGTGTTCTGGGACCCCAGTGTATTTTCCGTTCTCTTCCTGCATCTTTCTCTAATTCATGAAGTATGTCCAGAAGTTCTCCCGGAGTATAAAGAGTTCTCATCTGTAATACTCCATTATAAAAATCATCCTGTTTCACCCCTCCATAAGGTTTGGTGACTATCGTATCACTAATTTTACCCATCTGATTGAATTGATCTTCAGAAAGCTTTTTAATGGCATTTGCAATCAGCTCTTCACTGTTCCCCATATTGGATCCCAATGCAATATATGCTTCATGCCATTTCCGATAGATTTTCACGGATACAGAATCAAACTTCATGGGGATGGGTGCATGTGGCTTTCGTACTTCTAAGCTAATTGCCATAATACGAGGAAACTGAAGTAGGATTTCCTGAGCAGTTGTCTCCGCAGCTGTTTCAATCAGATCATACGTATGTTCAGTCATCCACTTTTTGATAAAGAGACTTACTTCCCCATAATGAGTGGAGAGAGTTAAATCGTCATTTATTCCTGCCGGGTGCAAATCTGTATACAGTACTGCATTTACATAAAAAAGCTGTCCATCCTGCTTTTCCTCTTGGAAAACACCATGATGTGCATAGATTTCCAGTTTCTCAATTCGAATTTCATCCCACATATTCCCATTCAAGTCTAAATCCTCCCTTAATAACTGCTAAGAATCGCCTCTGCCATCCTGATTGCCAAAGCGTTTTCCCTTACATCATGTACACGTACAAAGGAGCAGCCTTTCATCACACCAATTACTGTAGTGGCTAATGTACCTTCCACTCTTTGATCAACAGGTAAATCTAAAGTTAACCCTATTACTGACTTTCTGCTTGTTCCCAGTAGTAGCGGGCATCCCAGTACACGAAGCTGCTCCAAATTGTTCATGATCTGCAAATTCTGCTCGTAGGATTTTGCAAATCCCACTCCGGGATCAAGAATAATCTGATTACTGCTTATTCCGGCTTTTTCTGCAAGATATAAGGTTTCTGAAAGATCAGCTGCCACATCCTGCATAAAACTCTGATAGTCCTTATTGGTTCTGTTATGCATCAGGCAACAGGGCAATCCACTTCTTGCTATCAGTTCACCCATGGTATTCTCCTTTTCTGAAGTAATAGTATCATACTTTAGCCCCCAGATATCATTCACCATATCAATGCCGGCTTCTATACCGGCTTTTGCAACACCTGCCTTATAGGTATCTAATGAGATAGGTATATCAAATCTGCTTTTTACAGCTCTGATAACCGGTAATACTCTCTCTATCTCTTCTTCCACAGAAAGTTTCGTATACTCCGGTCTGGTTGATTCACCTCCAACATCCAGAATATCCATGCCATCCTTTTGCATCTTTTCTACATGATAAAGTGCCTGATCTTGGCAGTTCCAATTTCCACCATCTGAAAAGGAATCCGGCGTTACATTCAATATCCCCATGATGTAGGTTTTTCCGTGTTCACAAAACTCTCTATTTCCTATTTTCATATACTACTCTCCATCCATTCTGCTGATTTTTTATTAGTCTACCACTTAATCTGCAGATTCTTTTTCTCTTTCTTCCAGTTGCAATCCTTTTCCACCTTACACGCAAAGCATGGTCTGCTTGCTTTATCAGCTTGATAAAGAATTCGACTTAATTGAGATTCCCCTTCTGATATTGCTCTGTGATGTGAAATTGCATCAATAATAACACCTGTTTCTTTATTGTCGAACCCACAATCCTTCAAGATAGAGGGTGCAATTTCTGCACTGGCCAATTCGTGGGAAGTACCATTTTCGTACTGCACATGCCGTCCTATATCATGCAACAGTGCAGCCGCATATATGATATCCGGACTAATGCATAGGTTTTCCTTTAAATTCAGAATCATGGAAATTCTGGCTACATCCAAAAAGTGATTCATATTATGAAGGCAGAAGCATCTATCTGCTTCTGCCTCGTCATTTAAATGCATATGTTTTAAAAATAAATTATGATTTAATATTCTATTTGCTCGTTCCATACTACTCCCTTAACAATCGAAAGAATTGATCCTGTAAATGTTTATCCTCTTCAAAAATGCCTCTGCATACAAAGGTTTCCGTCATACTTCCCGGCTTTTTCACTCCACGCATGGTCATACACATGTGTTCTGCTTCCACCATGACCATAACTCCCTTTGGCTTTAGAAATTCCATCACAGCATCTGCAATTTGATATGTCATCTGTTCCTGAATCTGTAATCTTCTGGCATAAACTTCTACAGTCCTGGCTAACTTGCTTAATCCTACTACCTTTCCATCCGATATATACGCAATATGTGCTTTCCCATAAAAGGGCATCATATGATGCTCACAGGTAGAATAAAAAACTATATCCTTTTCTAAGACCATTCCACTGTTATCCACAGAAAATGTTTTATTGAGGTGCTGCGCAGCATCTTCCTTCATACCGGATAGAATCTCTTCATACATTCTGGCAATACGTTCAGGCGTTTCCTTCAGTCCTTCACGGCTTAAGTCTTCTCCTACTCCTTCTAGTATCAATCTGACACCCTCTTCAATTTTCTCTTTATCCACGATGCTTTACCTTGTTTGCTTTTAGCATACCTTTCAGCATTATTTTTTCTTTCTGTGTTTCATAATCTCAATTAACCTTCCAAGATAAGACAAAGAACCGAAACTGATTATGACATCTTCTTTTCTTGCCAACAGATAAGCCATTTCAACTGCTTCTTCCAGACTACCAGCCGCAGTCACATTATTATGATAAGGCTGTACACTCTGCGCCAGTTCGATTGCTGATAATGCCCTGGAGTGCTGAGGCGGTGTAATGGTAATGATCTGATCTGCATAAGAACAGGTAAGGGTAATGATTTTCTCATATTCCTTATCCCTCAATACCCCCATTATATAAATAATTCTTTTATTTGTAAAATAAAACCGAATGGAATCAGCAAGTTTTTTTGCTGCATCCTCATTATGTGCTCCATCTACAATAAAATACGGTTTTTTGGATAGTACCTGAAAACGACCGGGCCATTTTGTCTCCAAAAGTCCTTTTCTTAAATCCTTTTCGGAAACCGGGAATCCACATAATCCCAATTTATCAATGCATTCCATAGCCAGTATGGTATTCTCTATCTGATACGGTCCTGACAGGGGGATTTCCACATCCTCAAATAATTTACCTGCATCACTGCGATAAGTGAACCTTTGCTTTTCAAGACCATATTTTACCTTTGAAGCTTTCCCCGTTACCGTAACTGGGCAATGTTTCTCTTCTGCTTCGGTCCTGATCATAGCTAATGCTTGTGGAGCTTGTTCCATGGAAACAACATAACATGAGTCCTTTATGATTCCAGCCTTTTGCCATGCAATCTGGTCCAGTGTGTTCCCCAGAAACTGCATATGATCCATGCTGATGGAAGATAATACCGCCACTTTGGTATTCTTTATGAGATTAGTGGCATCCTCTCTGCCACCCATACCGGTTTCCAGAACCACGATATCGCAATTACTTTCTTTAAAATAGAGAAATGCAGTCGCAGTCTCTACTTCAAAGGGCGTCGGCTGATGAAGTCCGGCTTTCGTCATAACCTCACAGGCTTCTTTCACTCTGGTGATATACTCAGCCATAGATTTTTGGGAAATCTGCCTCCCATTTATTTGAATTTTCTCGCAATAATTAGAAATAACAGGCGATATGTAACGTCCCACCTTATATCCGGCACACTTCAAAACAGTTGATATGTAGGCCAAAGTAGAACCTTTCCCATTTGTGCCGGCTATATGTACAAAAGATAGGTTATCCTGTGGATTTGAAAGTTGTCTGCATAATTCCTTAATACTATCAAGCCCAGGAACAATTCCATAAGCCTTTAAAGAATCCATATACTCGAGTGCTTCTTTATGATTCATGGTATAAGCCGTCCCTTCCAGGGTATACTGTACTCTATGAAAAAGTATATCCATAATTTTATTTATTGTGGCATATTAGGCTGGTGCCTAGAGATTATGTTTACAGCCTTTGATTCCTTTCGTAAACGGAGATATCATTTAAAAGGAAACACTTCAATCTGGATGTTTCCCATTTATGGTTGTGCCTGCTTTCTAAAGCCTATCTGCAGGCTCCTAAAAGGAAAACCTGTTATCATCCGAGGTTTGACCTATGCTATGCTGATATTTACGGGTGAATATCTCACTGGTACAATACTAACCAAAAAGGATATATGTCCATGGGATTATAGCCATTCTAAGTGGCAAATCAGAAAAATAGTAAGACTGGATTATTTACCGTTCTGGTTTTTGGCGGGGCTAGTGTTTGAAAGACTGCTTGCGGAAAGTGATTCGTGAAAAAACCACTGCATGGAACCATGCTGCTTCCTTTGTCCTTCTCCTAAAAAAATACTTTGAAAAAGACGGGATTTTCCCGTCCTTTACACAGTGGATACTAATCATCTATACCATCACCATCTATATCACCTGTTCCGATATCCAGAGTATTCAATGTACGCCTACGCATGCGGGCAGCTTCTGATGCTTCCAGAATATAATTCTTAATCATTTTGGAATGCTTTACATGTAAAATAACCAGCTTGGGATGAGTGGTATCACCGGTAAAACAGGTTATGGTTCCCAAGCCGCAAATTCTTTCACCGAGACTTGCTGTAAGTTCCACATCCTGGATTTTATACATGTAGCAATCGTTCTCAATTTTCTTTAATAAACCCTGATTAATTGTGACCATATCATCCTTAATGATGAATTTTGTAAAGGTAAATGGCAGTCCAAAAAGTAGCCATCTCTTACGTTCTTTAAACACAATCTCCTGATTCTGTTCCTTTGCCATGGTAAATCCCCTCCACATATGTAATGTATACGTAATATATGAATAAATTTCTATATCTATTCACTATTATATCTAAAAGTATGCAGTTATGCAAGCGGTATAGAAATCACACTTTTACTTGAGTTTCCGCAAAATGTAATTAAAAAATGAATATATCCTTCCAAAGTACCAATCTATCGAATTTTTGAATTATTCAGAGTGACAGTGACTGGAGTAGTGGCACTTTAATAAGCCCCGTTGGAACCGGACTTTGGGAG
>DATERV010000106.1:0-14726 GCA_035271185.1 Lachnospiraceae bacterium
CTTTGTAGAATAATACTTTAAGTCAGGCAGATAGATGTCGACAAGACCACTTAGGAATTTGAGGGTTTCTGCTTTTTCATATCCGCCGGTATTATATACAATGGGAATCTGAAGACCGTGGTCTTTGGATTTTTCCAAAGCATTTGCAATCTGTGGAATAAAGTGGGTAGGAGTAACCAGGTTAATATTGCATGCTCCTTTGTCCTGTAATTCCAGAAAGATTTCGCTTAACCGGTCTACAGAGATGGATTTACCTATGGAACCGTTGGCTATGGATTCGTTCTGACAAAAAATGCATTTTAACGGACACCCGGTAAAAAAAATAGTGCCGGAGCCTGACTTGCCCGATATACAAGGTTCTTCCCAATAATGAAGTGCAGCTCTGGATACACGTAAAGCTGCACTTTCTCCGCAATATCCTGTTTTGCCATTATCCCTGTCGGCATGGCAATCCCTTGGACACAAGGTACAGTGCATATCCACTCCTCCCCGTCTGTCATGCAATTTATTGAAAAATAATAGCCGTACATCATACCTTAGGAGGACCCTCCTATGCGATACCTTCCGGCCAACTCCGCCAGGCTTCCTTACGGCACATGGACAATTCTGCTTAGTGCTGCTGTGTTCCCACCCTGACACGGTTCACAGACATCCATTGCGTAAGACCCAAACTTCAACGTTGGTTAAAAGGCCGGCCATAGAAGCGCCCTCCTAAGGGCATATGCACGGCTTTTTTAGTATATCGGTTTTGGCGATTGGTGTCAAGTAACCAGTAAAGAATAAATCGAAAGAGTACATAAAAAATTGATTTGACATAATATAACAGAGATGCTATATTAATAATAATCATTACTATTATCGAAAGCTATATTATAGGAGGAATTAAATGAATACAAATGCATTTAGAAGTCTGTCTTATGGTATTTATGTGATTAGTACCTGGGATGCGGGGAGAGCAACCGGTTGCACAGCAAATAGTGCAATGCAGATCACATCTGACCCAGCTACAATAGCAATCAGTATTAACCACTCAAATTTTACCAATAGCTGTATTCAAAAAACGGGTAAGTTCGCTATTTCCATACTGGGAGAGAACTCCAATCCAAACATTATTAGTGCTTTTGGATTCCAGAGTGGTAGAGACGTGAATAAGTTTGATCAGGTGGCACATGAAGTGAAGGCGCAACTGCCTGTGGTGACAGATGCTTGTGCATATGTTGTATGTGAAGTCATCAATAAAATGGAGACAGACACGCACACCGTATTTTTAGGAAAAGTGGTAGATTGTGATGTGCTGAAAACAGATGATGCCATGACCTATGCTTATTATCACAAGGTGGTTAAGGGAAAAAGTCCCAAGGCTGCACCTACCTATCTTCCGGATCCAAAGGAGGAGGCTCCTGGTGTTCAGTACATATGCAGTGTATGCGGATATGTTTATGACGGCGATATTCCATTTGAAGAATTACCTGATGATTATGCGTGTCCCATTTGCAAACAGCCTAAATCCGTATTTGAAAAAAGAGAAAATTAAGAGAAACAGTGTTGTATAAATATATAACATGAAACAAGCCGAAGCTTACTCTTCGGCTTGTTTCATAGTGATTAATTGTCTTTTTCCAATTTACTTCTCAAGCGTAGCTCTTTAAAAAAGGTAGTAAGCATTTGGCTACATTGATTCTGTAAGATACCAGTTACGATGGTTACCTGATGGTTGAACGCAGGCATCTGCAGAATGTTCAGTATGGAGCCGGCACAACCGGCTTTGGGATTCATGCAACCAATGACCACCTCAGAAATCCTGGCTTGTACTATAGCACCGGAGCACATCTGACATGGTTCCAAAGTTACATACAGGGTACACTCCTCCAGTCTCCAGTCCCCCATCACTTTACTTGCTTTTCTGATAGCGGTGATTTCGGCATGGGATAAGGTGTTCTTATCGGTATTTCGCCGATTATAGCCTCTTCCAATTATTTTATTCTGATATACAATTACACAACCAATTGGCACTTCTCCCAATGCATAGGCTTTCATGGCCTGCCTTAATGCTTCCTTCATGTATTTTTCGTGGAGTCTGTCCTCGATCTGTTCTGTATTGTGTTTTTCCATATGTTTTGATTCCTTTTCAAAGCGGTCTTGCATTCTTTTACTATTGTTGTTATATTAGGTATTATTATAACTGCCAATGGGAAAAGAGGCAACCTGTATGCAGATTCATGGACTGAATAAAACAACATTATTAGATTATCCCGAGCATGTCGCGGCCACCATTTTTACCGGGGGCTGTAATTTTTGTTGCCCGTTTTGTCATAATGGAGAGCTTGTGCTACAGCCACAAGCCTATCCACAGATTCCAGAAGAGGAGATAATGGCATTATTAAAAAAAAGAAAAGGTATTCTTTCCGGTGTTTGTATTACCGGTGGTGAGCCTACTCTTCAAAAAGATTTACCTGCTTTTATAGAAAAAATAAAGGAGCTTGGTTATCTTGTGAAACTGGATACCAATGGATACAGGCCGGAGGTTTTACATAGACTTTTAGAACAGGGTCTTCTTGATTATGTTGCCATGGATATTAAAAATGCTAAGACACATTATCCACAGACCGTGGGACTTAAAACAATGGACCTGACAAGAATAGAAGAGAGTGTGCAAATTCTGATTGGTGGAACCATAGATTACGAGTTTAGAACAACAGTGGTTCGTCAGCTGCACACGATTGATGACTTTCAAGATATTGCTTTCTGGCTGGACGGGGCCCGAGCATATTATTTGCAGGTATATAAGGACAATGAGAATGTCATACAGAAGGGATTTTCTGCCTATGAAAAGGACGAGATGGAATCTTTTCTGGAAGTTTTAGCTCCTCATATAGAAAAAGTCGAATTACGAGGCATTGAATAATAAAGACACTCAAGGAGAATAAATTGAAGAAGTTAACTAAGAAATTGATAGGAAATAAAGCATTTTATGCCATGATTCTGGGCGTGGTTGTCCCCATGATTGTACAAAATGGAATCACAAACTTTGTGAGTCTTTTGGATAATATTATGGTGGGCAGAGTTGGTACAGAACAAATGTCAGGTGTAGCAATTGTCAATCAGCTATTGTTTGTTTTTAACCTTGGAATTTTTGGTGCAATTTCAGGAGCAGGAATTTTTGGAGCGCAATTCTATGGATGCGGAAAACAGGATGGTGTTAGGCATACTTTCCGTTTTAAGCTGATTACAGCATTGATACTAACAATCATCGCATGTATCCTGTTTTTCTTTGGTGGCAGTAAACTCATTGAATTATATTTGCATGGGGAGGAAAACGGGAATGCTCTTATACAAGCGCTCCAATATGGCAAACAATATCTATTGATTATGATGATAGGGTTGCCAGCATTTGCACTTTGTCAGTGTTATACCAGTACTCTGCGTGAATGTGGTGAAACAGTACTTCCTATGAAAGCGGGTATAGTGGCCGTACTTGTGAATCTATGCCTGAATACAGTGCTGATTTTTGGTTTGCTTGGGTTTCCCGTATTGGGTGTTGCAGGTGCCGCTATCGCTACAGTAATCTCAAGATATGTAGAAACAGCAATTGTGATTGTCTGGACCCATAAGCATGCACAGAAGTATCCCTTTATTATTGGAGCATACAGTAGTATGTATATTCCAGGTAATCTAGTTAGAAAAATCCTTCTGAAAGGTTCACCTCTGCTTTTTAATGAAGTGCTGTGGGCCAGTGGAGTCGCAGTTTTAATGCAGTGTTATTCAGTAAGAGGATTGGATACAGTAGCAGCTTTAAATATATCGAATACGATTTCCAATCTGTTTAATATCATATTTATCTCCATGGGAAGTGCAGTTTCTATTATTGTAGGGCAACTCTTGGGAGCAGGAAAGATGGAGGAAGCAAAAGATACTGACACCAAGATGATTGCTTTTAGTGTGATGTCCTGTGTGGTGATAGGGATGATGCTGGCGCTGTTGGCACCATTTTTCCCTATGATGTACAATACATCCGATGGTATCAGGCACCTGGCCACAAGGTTTATCCTGATTACTGCGGCGTACATGCCGGTTTTCGCTTTTCTGAACGCATGTTATTTTACCCTGCGAGCAGGAGGCAGGACCGTGATTACCTTTTTGTTTGATAGTGTTTTTATGTGGATGGTCAGCTTTCCCTTCGCCTATATATTGAGTAGGTTTACAAACATTCCCGTTGTGCCTTTATATTTTTTCTGCCAAATGCTGGACCTGATTAAGTGCGTAGTAGGATATGTACTGGTGAAAAATAATGTGTGGTTAACCAATATGGTGCAAGAGCAGGATTAGTTTATCCTCTTAAGTAGATTGTAGGCTTCTTAGCGGTAACAACCGTCACCGCAAAACAGAAGAGAATCGCAGCAAAGGCTTCGATTCTTAGCGGTAACAACCGTCACCGCAAAACAAAAAAGCCTCAGCAAAGGCTTCGGCTTTTTAGCGGTGACGGTGGGATTCGAACCCACGTGCCCCGAAGGACAAACGCATTTCGAGTGCGCCCCGTTATGACCACTTCGATACGTCACCATTTTTCTCTGCTTTATATTCTATAATAACACCTCATGATTTGCAACAAAATCCCAAAACAATTTGTGGTAGAATGGAATTTGTGTTAGAATTAAGAAAAAGTTTTCTGATGAATAATGTGAGTGGAGAAAATACTGCATGTCATATACAGCGTTATATAGAAAGTTTCGCCCCGATAATTTCAATGATGTGAAGGGGCAGGACCATATTGTAACAACTTTAAAAAATCAAATAAGAGCAAATAGAATCGGTCATGCTTATCTGTTTACCGGTACCAGGGGGACAGGTAAGACAACCATTGCCAAAATCTTTGCAAGATCGGTGAACTGCGTAAATCCTGTAGAGGGAAGTCCTTGTGGAGAATGTGCCGCCTGCAAAACAATAGCAAGCGGAGCCAGCATGGATGTAATCGAGATTGATGCCGCTTCCAACAATGGTGTTGATAATATTCGAGAGATTGTAGAGGAAGTATCCTATTCACCTGCTGAGGGTAAGTATAAGGTTTATATCATCGATGAAGTGCATATGCTGTCCATAGGAGCATTTAATGCATTGCTGAAAACCCTAGAGGAACCGCCTTCTTACGTAATTTTCATTCTGGCAACTACAGAAGTGAATAAAATTCCCATCACGATTCTTTCCAGATGCCAGAGATATGATTTTAAACGAATCTCCATAGATACCATTGCAAACCGCATGCGTGATCTGATGGATACTGAAAAAGTAGAGATTGAAGATAAAGCATTAAGATATATTGCAAAAGTGGCTGACGGTTCCATGCGTGATGGCTTGAGTCTTTTGGATCAATGCATTGCTTTTCATTTAGAGCAGGAACTCACCTATGATAAGGTACTGGATGTATTAGGAGCAGTGGATACAGAAGTTTTCAGCCGCATATTTCGCAGTATTTTGCAGTCAGATGTGCTTTCTTGTATCAGCATATTAGAAGAGATTGTCATGCAGGGCCGGGAATTGAATCAGTTTATAAATGATTTCACCTGGTATCTTCGAAATCTGATGCTGGCTAAAGCCACCGATCATATTGAAGATGTAATAGATGCATCCACAGAAAATCTGACCAGATTGAAAGAAGAAGCACAGATGGCTGAACTTTCTACCATTATGCGATATATCCGTATTTTTTCTGAATTGTCCGGACAATTACGTTTCGCATCACAGAAACGAATTATGATTGAAATGGCAGTCATAAAGGTATGTAAGCCTGCCATGGAAACCACGGATGATGCTTTACTTGACAGGATCAGGCAACTGGAAGTAAAGGTAGAAAATGCCGCAATCCTTCCTGCCCATCTGGATATTTCATCTTTACAAAAGGCACATGATTTAGAAGCAGGTATTATGAAAAAGCCACGTCCACAACTGCCTAAAGCAATTCCTGAGGACGTAAAACAGATTGTAACCAAGTGGCCATCCATTGTTGGTAATACAGAAGGCCCCATGAAGGTATATTTAAAATCTGCAAAACTAAGTCTGGGTGGGGATAACCGCCTTATGCTGGTTTTGGAAGATGGTCTGCCTTCAGATTACTTCGTGAAAAATGAAGGAAACAAAAGGTTGCTAGAACAGGTGCTTTCTGACTGCGTTCAAAAACAGATTGAAATCAACATACAGACAGTTCAAAGTAACAGAGAATTTGAAGATTCCTATGTGGATCTATCAAAAATAATAAATATGGAAATTGAAGAAGAAGAATAAACCAGGAGGAATGAACCATGGCAAAACGTGGAGGATTTCCGGGTGGAGCAATGCCCGGTAATATGAACAATTTAATGAAGCAGGCACAAAGAGTGCAGCGTCAGATGGAAGAGAGTCAAAAGGACATTGAAACTAAGGAATTTACTGCTTCAGCCGGAGGCGGTGCAGTGGAAGTAACTGTTACCGGTAAAAAAGAGGTTTTAAAGGTGAAGCTGAAGGAAGAAGTAGTGGATCCTGAAGATATTGAAATGTTACAGGACCTGATCGTAGCTGCTACCAATGAAGCAATCAGACAGGCAGATGAAGCCAATAATGAAATGATGGGCAAGATGACAGGCGGACTTGGAGGATTTCCGTTTTAATGGAAATGTATAGTGGACATATCAATAAGTTAATAGGGGAGCTGGCCACCCTACCTGGCATCGGCGGTAAGTCTGCTCAAAGGCTGGCATTTCATCTCATTAATATGCCACAGGATAAGGTAAACCGTCTTGCAAATGCCATACTGGATGCCAAGGCAAATGTAAGGTATTGTAAGGAGTGTTTTACCCTGACAGACAGAGAAGTATGTCCGGTCTGTGCAAATTCCAAAAGGAACCATGCACAGATTATGGTGGTGGAGAATACCAGGGATTTGGCAGCATATGAGAAAACAGGCAAATATGAAGGCGTGTATCATGTGCTTCATGGTGCCATTTCTCCTATGTTAGGAGTTGGCCCCGGTGACATCAAGCTAAAAGAACTGGTCAGTCGGCTGGCGTCTGAGGTAGAGGAAGTTATTATTGCAACAAATTCCAGCCTGGAAGGGGAAACAACAGCTATGTACATCAGCAAACTGATCAAGCCTACCGGAGTGAAAGTCACCAGAATAGCCAGTGGCGTACCTGTGGGTGGTGACTTGGAGTATATAGATGAGGTCACACTGCTTCGAGCACTGGAAGGAAGAATAGAACTATAAGAGGAGGAATCAGGATGTCTGTTATAGAAAACGAATTTGGAAAAACAAAGGACGGAGCTAAAATCAGTCTTTATACCATAACCAATAAAAATGGTATGAGAGCGCAGGTTACCGATTTTGGTGCCATATTAGTAAGCCTAGAAGTACCGGATGCGACAGGTAAAGTGGATGATGTGGTGTTGGGATATGCAAGCCCTGAAGGGTACTTTGTGAGTCCAAGCTTTTTTGGAGCAACAGTGGGTCCAAATGCCAATCGAGTTGGGGGAGCACAGTTTACAATCGATGATAATATATATCAGCTGGATAAAAATGATGGAAACAATAATCTCCATAGTCATATCCAGAACGGTTATCATAAGAGAATGTGGACAGCACAGACAGGAGAGAATTTTGTATGCTTTTCTCTGGTAGATGAGGACGGATCCATGGGTTTCCCAGGGAACAAGGAATGTATTCTTACTTATACGCTTACAGATACCAACCGCATTGAGATTCATTATCACATTGAAAGTGACAAGAAAACACTGGTTAATATGACCAATCATACCTATTTTAATCTGGAAGGACATGATGGAGGAAGTATTGAAGAACACTCACTGTGGCTAAAGGCATCTCACTACACACCGGTAGTGATGGGTGCCATCCCAACAGGTGAAATAGTTCCTGTAAAGGGAACACCGATGGATTTTACTGACTTCGAAAAGGTGGGAAGCAGGATCAATGATAATTTTGAACAGCTGAAATTAACAGGCGGTTATGATCATAACTGGGTAATTGATGATTATGACGGCAGTATCAAGTTGTTTGCATGTGTAAAAGCACCAAAGAGCGGCAGGGTTATGAAGGCATATACCAATCTTCCTGGTGTACAGTTCTATGCAGGTAATTTCATTACGCCTGAAGAAGGAAAGAAAGGTGTCTTTTACAAACAAAGGAATGGTCTGTGCCTGGAAACACAGTTCTATCCCGATACAGCAAACAAACCACAATTTCCCTCTGCAGTATTTGGCTCGGATAGAATTTATGACTATACGACCATATATGAGTTTGCTAGCGAGTAATAAATTTCATTAGCGGTAAAAGGACATGAAGAGCATCATGTCCTTTTTTTGTCGAAAGAAAACAGAAGATCCGAAACACATTTCGAGCAAATATGCATAGAAGTTGGGGTATACTGTGCGCAAAAACAAAGAGCGGGGGATGTGTATGGAACTGCCAAAAAATATTATTCAAGTAGGAAAACCGGACAAGACACATAAGATATTTGTAGAAGACTACGTGGTTTCTTACATAAAGCAACTGTATAAAGCATACGAGGAAAAAACAGTAGGGCTGGCTCTTTACGGAAAGTATTGTGAAGAGGCTGACTTAAGTTATTACTTCCTGTATGGTGCTGCAGTGGTAGAGGGTCTGGAAAACAGGGGACCCTATCTATCCCAGGTGGAAAAAGAGGAAATAGAAGATATCGGAAAAAGATACTTTGAAGAATATCAGTTTCTGGCTTGGTGCAATATTAAGGGGGAACCTGTAGAAAGCTTTTTTGTACAAATGCAAGGAAAAGGAATTGAAATAAACGGATATGCCTGCTTCTATGAAAAAAATGAAAGTATGCTGAATTACATGCTGATTAACGGAACTAAAAAGAAGGAGGAGCAGGCTGAAGTTATTTCAGAGGAAAAGAGACCAGCCAGGGGAGAGTGGAAGTCATCTGATTATGTGAAAGCAGCTGATCAAGCAACAAGGGTGACAACTAAAAAGACAAAAGGAATAAAGAGAAAAACAGAGTTCATGAAGGTGGCAGCAGCTGCAGTTTTTTTGGGTCTTTGTGTTATTGGTATAACCACATTGAATGATTATGAAAAAATACAAGATTTGCAGGTGGCAGCCAGGCAGGTAATTGCGAGTCTCACCGAACAAAAATTGCCGGATGTAGAAGAGAGTGAAAAGACTCCACCAATAGACGGAGTATCCGGAAATGTATCAGGAAACGCAATTGCGGTACCTATACAACAACAAACAAAGGAAACAGAAATTGCACAAGATAATGAAGTGATGACGGTGTCAGAAAATAAGCCTGAAGAGAGTATTCAGGCTCAGGTAAATCCAGTTACAGAAACAAATGAGAATCAGGAAGTGGATAACACACCGGCAGATACCGAAATAATAGCAACTGAGGAAACAACGCTGCCCATCATGTATACGATAGTGAAAGGCGATACATTGATCAGTATTTGTACCAAGGAATATGGAACTATCGACAATATTAAAAAAATATGTGAGATGAATGGAATTGCAGATCCAGATGATATTAAGGTTGGACAAACCATTTTACTTCCATAGTGTCTATGTGATATACTTAAAAGCATAATGATATTCCAAAAGTTACAAAAGGGAGTTCGAATGGCAGATATAAGGAGCTATACGAGAGAAAAAGCAAAAAGAAATGCGAAGCAAAATGCAAAACCATCTGTAAAAAGAAATGGATTAAAGCTGGTGAAAGCAGATGATGAAAGCCTTCAGGAAAAAATACATAAGCACAAGCTGACTTATCTTTATCGTATATTGCTGTTTATTCTGATATGCGGAGCAGTAATAGCCATTGTTTTGATACAATACAACAACAAGACCTATACAGATTACGAGATAACCGGTTCAAGTAAGTTTGATGCTACAAATGGAACTACCAATCTGAGATTGGGAAACAAGGTACTGACCTATAGCAAGGATGGTGCTTATTGCACAGATCATGAGGGAACTGTACTTTGGAATCAAACCTACGAAATGCAAAGTCCGATTGTCAGAATCTGTGAGGATGTGGCAGCAATTGCAGATTACAACGGTGGCATGATTTACATATTGAGTTCTGAAAAACAACTAGGTACCATATCTACAAATCTCCCTATACGTGATTTATCAGTGGCAGCGAATGGGGTGGTAGCAGCTGTGTTGGATGATTCGAAAGTAACATGGATCTATGTTTATGATGCAGCCGGTAAAGAATACGTGAAGTTTCATACCACTATGGACAAGACGGGGTATCCGGTATCAATCAGTTTGTCTAAAGATGCTTTGCTCTGTGCAGTATCCTATGTTTACATTGATGCGGGTGTTTTGAAATCCAGTGTGGCTTTTTATAATTTTGATGAATACGGACAGAATCAGATTGATAATCTTGTAGGGGGTTATGATTATACAGATACTGTGGTTCCGTATGTACAGTTTATGAATGATTCTGCTGCATTTGCAGTAGGAGATGACAGTCTCATGTTTTACAGCGGCAGTCAGAAACCCATATTACTATCAGTCTACTATTTTGATTCGGATATACAGAGTATATATTATAATGAAGATTATGTAGGTATTGTTTTCTATGATGAGAATGGAAATGACAGGTATAGACTTGAGATATATGATAAGTCCGGTGAACGTATCACAACAAAGAGCTTTAATATAGACTATACAGATATTATATTTCAAGAAGACAACTTTATAATTTACAATGAAGAAGAATGTATGGTAGGCACCATGAACAATGTGGTGAAATTTAATGGATCATTTAAAGAAACAGTTTCTCTTCTGATACCTGAAAAAGGGAAGTATCATTACCTGCTTGTAAGTACAGATTCCCTCGATACCATACAACTAAAGTAAAGGAGAACTATGAACTGGTTATTATTGATTGCAGCGATAGTTTTGATTTGGAGAATTGCAGAGGGGTTCCATCGTGGAATGGTAAAGGAAATCATTTCCTTTGTTTCCCTGGTTGTGTTATGTATTGCTATATTACTGATAGGTACTGCTTTGAGCAAGTATTTCAAAAAAGATATTGTCAGTATGGCAGTAGCAATTATACTTTTGCTTGTGCTATGTATTGTGCATCGTTTGCTGAGTTTGGTATTCTTTTCAGCTAAGGTAGTGTCTAAGCTTCCTGTGGTACATGCAACTGATAAAGTATTGGGAGCTGTGATTGGAGTTTTAGAGACAGTTCTTTTTATCTGGACAGTTTTTTCTTTGATTATTGTGTTTGACTTTGGCATTATTGGAAAACAAATTTTAGAGTATGCAGCCAGCAGTCAGATATTAGTAGCTTTATATCAATACAACTATCTTCTGCACTTTGTCGAATTTTTTGCAGATAAGCTTCATATTGCACAGGTAATTCTTTAGGTATTGTTTCATATTAATATAGTGGACTAAAAAAGCATGTTAAACCGGGGGGTGAAAACATGCTTTTTTAATGGTAGGTTCATTGCGTTTGTCTTATGGCAAGATGTGACAGTTGAATTTGATATTTACCGTAATTAATTAGTAAGCGATGAATAACATACCGTATGGTGCAGTACCGCCTTGGTATCCAGTGTCTCAAATTGACAATGGTTCATGCTTTTCCGCTGTGATATTTTCAACATCAATCAGACCTGTACAATGCTCCTTTATAAAATCACTCCATGGAAGCAGCTGTTCTATACCTTTGGGCTCATTTTTGTAGTCCGGCATATAAAGAAGTACCATATAGAGATACTGGAACACATTCAGGTTGTTTGCTTTTGCCGTTTCAATCATGCTGTACATGACTGCACAGGCATTTGCACCTGCAACCGAGGTGTGAAACAAAAATGCTTTTCGGCCTATGGCATAACTTTTTGCCCTTCGTTCTGCAGCATTATTAGATATTTCGCATCGCCCATCTTTCATATAATTGCAAAGTGTTTCACGGTGATTCAGGGCATAGTTCACCGCTTTCTGGAGTTTGCTTCCTCCGAGAGGGGCAATGTTTCCAATCCATTTCCAGAAACCTTCCCATATAGGTGTCTCTAGTTCTTCACGTTTTTCTTTTCTTTCATCCGCCGAAAGATCCTTTATGGTCTTCTCAATGAAAAAAAGTTTATTGCAATAGGAAAGACCGATTTCAGCCGGTATCATCTTTTCCTGCGCTGCGGATGTCGGAATATTTGGATTGTCCAGCCATTCTTCTGAATTAATATCCAGAAGCTTCAGTCCTTTCCTGCGCCCTGCTGGCACGGCTTCATAGAACTTTCTGCGGCAGTGGGCAAGACAGCAGACCAGGATAACATCCATCACTTTGTTATAGCCCTGATATCCGTCACACTGAAGAAGGCCTGAGAACCCTTCCAGAAAGTCTTTTGCATAACTGCCTGCCCTTCCCGGAGCGTAATCGTAAAGAATGATTGGGGGCAGTCCATCGCTTCCTGTCAGGTAAATCCACATATAGGACGTGGATTCTGCGCTTTTTCCTTCTTCTCTCAAAACCTGGCACGTGGTTTCATCTGCATGTAAAAGATCACGGTGAACCAGATGTTCATGCATTTTTTCATAGAGAGGATAAAAATAATGTTCTGCACAATAGATCACCCAGTTGGCCATGGTTTCTCTTGGAAGCGTAAAACCAAGCTGCGCTAAGCCGGATTCCTGGCGGTAATAAGGCATTCCCATAAAGCATTTGTCAAAGATTACATATGCTACTGATGATGCAGAGGCCGGACTGTGTGGTAACAAAGACGGATAAACAGTTGCTTTTACAATGGTACCATCACCATCTTTTTTGCACGCAGGACAGATTGCTACTTCCTGCATCAGGCGAACCCTCTCTACCTTTGCAGGTGTAATGCGTATTTCTTCACGTACCTGGGTATAGCTCATGGTTACCATTTCACTGTTGCAGTATTCACAGCGGCGTTCGTCATCTGCCAATGGAATTTTTATTTCTCTTAAGGGAAGATTCGCATAAAGATCTTCCCGTTTGGATTTCGGCTTGCGCTCTCTGGTGTGTTCCTTCACTTTTACGATGGCAGGCGCATCATTGAGAGGGTCTGCATTTTCAGATGGTGGTATTTTTTCAGAAGCAGTGCCAAAAAGCTGCCTGCGAAGTTCACGCAGTGTTTCTTCCAGATTGGCTTTCAGCGACTGGAGGTCATCCACAAGTTTTCGCAGTTCCACAATCGTTTCATCCTTTTCTGCCATACGGGCATCTTTTTCTGCAACAAGTGCATTCTGTGCCTGGATATAGGATTGCTGCTGTTCTACTACTGTCTGCAACAGTTTCATCTGCTGCTCCATGATGCTTTTTTCACCCATGATGCTCCGTATCCTTCCATCGTTTTTTCTTCTTACATTATACAGAAGAATTGGAAGGTATACAAACATGCCACCTTTGTGGCACCGTCATTTTGACGAAGCAATAAGGGCGTGGAAAACTCCCCAAAAGTATTGATTTTCAGCATGTTTAGAGAAGTTATGCACATCCCTTCATCAGGAGATGAAGTCATGCACGTATAACTTTTGATGGAACGTTACAGGTGTGGATAAACTCAATGGATACAGTAATTTCGAAGTAATTAATTTTTTGAAGTTCTCCATTATGCATAAATTTAATAGTCCTTTTTTTGTGTGACAGGCTTAATTGCTTTGGGCTGTTCGATGGATAGTCCTTCCATCAGCCAGCGGAATTCCTGCCTGTTTAGCGGGCGTACTTCAGAAGCATCTTTTGGCCATTGGAATCGACCATTATCAAGTCTTTTCAGATATAAGACAAACCCATCCTTATCAAAGTGCAAGGCTTTTATTGTATTTTTCTTTCTCCCACAAAACAGGAAAAGAGCATTGGCATAGGGATCCATTTCATAAGTATCCCGAATAATTGACATGAGACCATCAATGCTGCGTCTCATATCTGTTCTGCCGGTGATAATGTAAATTTTGGCAACCCCGGATAATTCGCCTAACATAGTTGTTGCAGTGCTGCAAGAGTATTAAAAATCGTCTCACGCGCAGCAAGATTGGAAATCTCAATACAGTATCCATTTCTTTTAATGGCAACTACAGGAGCCGCTTCGTTTATGGTAGCATTTTCATACATTCCATCTGTTTCATCAATGAGCTGGAGTGGAACAACCTGCTGCGTTTCCCGGATACTATGATGATTTGCAGCTGGCACTTCACATGCCTTTTTGCGAAGCCTGGTTATTTTCGTGTAAAACGTGCTAATGGGAATGCCATGCTGTTCACACCAGTCTTTGTCTCCGAGACCGCTGGTACGGCATTCATGAATCAGATGCATCCATTCCTGGTCAGATCTGTCTGGATTACGTAATTTTTCATTCATTGCTGATTTCTCCTTTCGTGCATGGGAGTAGTCAAGTACTTGATTCGAAGAATTGTAGTGAACGAATACAAAGTAGCTTATCGAGAACCGATAGGAAAGACTCTCCTGATTGGTTCTATTATTTCATAAATGAATGAGTTTGTGGAACGGTCAGTTATTCATCGCTTACGAATGAATATTATCAGCATGGTAACAATAGGATGAATAAGAGATGAATAGATATGCTAAAAGATAATTTTCACGCTTTCTCAATCCAAGGGCACACAACTCTCTAGAATAAGACATAGCAGAAAAATATGTACTCCAAAAACATCCTTCTCCTTTTTCTAAAGCAAGAAAAAAAGGTTCTGCAAATCGGTAGGACTTTTT
>DATERV010000107.1:0-20290 GCA_035271185.1 Lachnospiraceae bacterium
GTACAATAATATAAAGAGGAGTCATGTCTGCAACTTTTTAAAAGTGAAAACATGACTCCTTTTGATTATACGGCACATACCTAGTTCTGTTTTTCCACCTGATGTCTTTTTCACTTTTGCCATTGAAAAAGAAGTGAAAATTACATACAATGTAAGAGTATTATTTATGTGATGACAGTGTTTGTAATATATGGAATTATTTTATTATTCCAAATATAGAAATAGTCAGGAGATGCTTATGTTCAGAGACCACACGAAGGTTGTTCAGATAGGAAATAGGGTGATTGGTGGAGGAAATCCCATACTGATTCAATCCATGACCAATACTAAAACGGAGGATATTCAGGCTACAGTAACTCAGATTCACAGGCTAGAAGAAGCCGGATGCGAAATCATCCGCTGTACTGTGCCGAATAAGGAGGCAGCAGAGGCACTGAAGGAAATCAAGAAACAGATACAGATTCCATTAGTGGCTGACATACATTTTGATTATAAAATGGCCATTGCTGCCATGGAAAATGGTGCTGATAAAATTCGTATCAATCCTGGAAATATCGGCAGCAGGGAAAAAGTGTTGGCGGTAGTGGAAACAGCAAGAGAGAGGAATATTCCCATTCGCATAGGCGTAAACAGTGGTTCCCTGGAAAAGGAACTGATAGAAAAGTATCAGGGAGTTACAGCGGAAGGTATTGTGGAAAGTGCATTGGATAAAGTGCACCTGATTGAAGATATGTGCTATGATAATCTGGTTGTCAGTATTAAGTCCTCGGATGTTTGTATGAGCATAAAAGCTCATGAGATTCTGGCGAAAAAATGCTGCTATCCAATACATGTTGGTATCACAGAGTCCGGTACTGTATGGTCCGGTAATATCAAATCCGGAGTTGGGCTGGGCGTAATTTTATATCAGGGCATTGGGGATACCATTCGTATCTCCTTAAGTGGAGATCCAGTAGAAGAAGTAAAGAGTGCAAAATTGGTACTTCGTACCCTTAACTTACGTAAGGGTGGAATTGACGTAATATCCTGCCCTACCTGCGGAAGGACGAATATAGATTTGATTTCCCTCGCAAACCAGGTGGAGACCCTGGCAGCAGGATATCCCCTTACTATTAAGATTGCAGTTATGGGATGTGTGGTAAATGGTCCCGGTGAAGCAAAAGAAGCAGACTTAGGAATAGCAGGCGGTATAGGTGAGGGATTGCTGATTAAAAGGGGTGAGATCATCAGAAAATTACCCGAGTCAGAGTTTATTCCTGCATTAAAATACGAATTGGATAACTGGAGTGAAGAGTAAATGAGTAAACCTTTTGTGGAAGTATTTCCCGAACTAAAACTGGATAAGCAGGTTAAGGAGCAGATGGATCATGTGGAAGTGGAAAAAATCACATCCAACTCTCGTAAGGATTTTCTGCGAGTTTATATCGCAAGCAATCACCTGATCCAAAAGGAAATCATCCTTAAGGTAGAGAAACAGATTAAGAGCCAGTTGTTCTTAAAAAACGACATCACAATAAAAATATATGAGAAATTCGCTTTGTCCAGCCAATATAATCCTCAAAATCTGCTGGATATTTACAAAGAAAGTATTTTGATTGAACTGCGTGAGTATGACCATATTATCTATAATGCCTTTAAAGGAGCAGATATTATCTTTACGGGTGAAGACCGTATGGAGCTTACTGTTGCGGATTCTGTTCTGATTAGAGGGAAATCAGAAGAACTGATACGTATTCTGGAAAAAATATTTAATGAACGTTGTGGATTAAAAGTGGGGATGTCCATCACCTATAAAGAGATGGAAGAAGGACGCTTTAAGGAAGAAGCTGAGAAAAAGATAGCGGCTCAGGTTTCTGAAATCTATGCCAGAGTAAAGGGTAATGAGGAAACACAGGAAGAGGGTAGTGGAAGTACTGTTGATGGGAAACAGACTGCATCCCAGGGTAAGGTAATAAAGGAAGCAGTTCCTGTACCGAAAAGTTACGGGCCGACCAAAGGACCCAGACGTATTGCCGGTCAGTTTGGCGGCAAAGGCATTAAGAGAGAAAATGCAGATTTTAGGAAGTCCATTAAACGGTCAGACAATCCTGATGTATTATATGGCAGGGACTTCGAAGAAGAAGCCATGAAAATAGAGGACATCATTGGTGAAATGGGAGAAGTCATTATTCGTGGCCAGATCATCAACTTTAATAAGAGAGAAATCAAGAACGAAAAGACCATTTTATTCTTTGATGTAACGGATTTTACGGATACCTTAACCGTAAAAATATTTGTAGCCAACGAACATGTCCCAGAACTTAGTGGAAGCCTAAAGTCAGGTAGTTTTGTAAAAATCAAGGGTATTGCCATGGTAGATAAGTTTGACCATGAACTGACAATAGGTTCTATTGTCGGTATCAAGAGAATACCCGATTTTACTACCAGCCGTCTGGATGCTTCAGTCAAAAAGAGAGTGGAATTGCACTGTCATACCAAAATGAGTGATATGGATGGTGTCTCTGAAGCCAGGGATATTGTAAAGAGAGCTTATAGATGGGGGCATCCGGCCATTGCCATTACAGATCATGGTGTGGTGCAGGGCTTTACTGATGCCAATCATGTATGGGATGATTTATGGAAGGAAGAAAAGAATCGCAGAAAAGAAGCAGGAGACTTAAACCCCGACAAACAGGATTTCTTTAAGGTAATCTATGGTGTGGAAGCATATATCGTAGATGACCTAAAAAAAATTGCAACAGGAGATAAGGGACAGAAACTGGACGAAACCTATGTGGTATTTGATATAGAAACCACCGGATTTTCTCCTATCAATAATAAAATCATAGAAATAGGTGCAGTGAAAGTAAAAGGTGGAGAAATCATTGACAGATATTCCACTTTTGTCAATCCCGAAGTGCCTATTCCTTTCGAAATAGAAAAGTTAACCAGTATCAATGATTCCATGGTAATGGAATCACCCACCATAGAAGAAGTACTGCCCAGTTTTCTGGATTTTTGCAAGGATACTGTTATGGTCGCCCACAACGCTTCCTTTGACATGAGTTTTATGATAGAAAATGCAACAAGACAGGGTCTTCCAAATGATTATACTTACGTGGATACCATGGTGATTTCCCGTGTATTATTACCTAACCAGAATAAGCACACGCTGGATGCTCTGTGTAAAACATTTCGCGTATCGCTGGAAAATCATCACAGAGCAGTAGATGATGCAGAAGCTACTGCCCATATTTTCCTGAAATTTCTGGATATGCTGAAGGAAGAAAAGGTAACCACTTTAGAACAACTAAATTCCTTTGCTAAGCCATCCAAAAAGAATATCAGCAGATTGCATTCTAACCACTGTATTATTTTGGCCAAGAATGATCTTGGGAGGGTAAACCTGTATAAGCTGATTTCTATGTCTCATCTTACCTATTTTAACAGACAACCCAAGATACCCAAGAGTGAAATACTTAAGTTAAGGGATGGATTGATTATTGGCAGTGCTTGTGAGGCAGGGGAACTGTACCGCGCACTGCTGGAAGGAAAAGCAGTATCTGAAATTGCCAATATAGTCAATTTTTATGATTATCTGGAGATTCAACCCTGTGGAAACAACCAGTTTATGATTGAATCCACCAAACATCCCAATATCAATTCAATAGAAGATATTCAGGATATAAACAAAAAGATTGTGAAACTGGGAGAACAGTTCAATAAGCCGGTCTGTGCTACCTGTGATGTGCATTTTCTGGATCCGCAGGATGAAGTATACCGCCGTATTATTATGGCAGGAAAGGGTTTTGATGATGCAGACGACCAGGCGCCTTTGTTTTTGCGCACCACGGAGGAGATGCTGGGAGAGTTTACCTATCTGGGAAGTGATAAGGCAGAAGAAGTGGTGATTACCAATACCAATATGATAGCCAATATGATTGAGACCATTTCTCCGGTGAGACCGGATAAATGCCCCCCTGTGATTCCGGATTCAGATAAGACGCTAAAAACAATCTGTTATAGCAGGGCACATGAAATCTATGGTGATGTGCTTCCCAAAGTTGTGGAGGATCGATTGGAGAAGGAACTTCACTCTATCATAACCAATGGATTTGCGGTTATGTATATCATTGCACAGAAGCTGGTTTGGAAATCCGTTGAGGATGGTTATCTGGTAGGTTCCAGAGGTTCTGTAGGCTCTTCGCTGGTTGCGTTTATGGCTGGAATCACAGAGGTTAATTCCTTAAGTGCCCATTATCGCTGCAATAAATGTCATTATTATGATTTCGATTCCCCTGAAGTGAAAGAATTTGCCGGTAATGCTGGTTGTGATATGCCTGATCAGATATGCCCAGTCTGTGGAGAACCATTGGTAAAGGATGGATTTGACATTCCTTTTGAAACCTTTTTAGGGTTCAAGGGAGATAAAGAACCGGATATCGATTTGAACTTTTCCGGTGAGTACCAAAGTAAGGCCCATAAATATACAGAAGTAATTTTTGGGGCCGGACAGACATTCCGTGCCGGAACCATTGCTACAATGGCCGACAAAACAGCTTTTGGGTATGTAAAAAATTATTATGAAGAACGTGGAGTCCATAAGCGGACTTCAGAAATCAACCGCATTACGGTTGGGTGCACAGGTGTCAGAAGAAGTACGGGCCAGCACCCGGGAGGTATTATCGTTCTCCCAGTGGGACAGGATATAAACTCTTTTACACCGGTTCAGCATCCGGCTAATGATATGACGACAGATACCGTTACCACCCATTTTGATTATCATTCCATTGACCATAACCTTTTGAAACTGGATATTCTGGGACATGATGATCCTACCATGATTCGTATGCTGCAGGACTTAACAGGAATAGATCCTACCAAGATTCCGCTGGATGATAAACAGGTCATGTCTCTGTTTCAAAATACCTCTGCGCTAGGCATAACCCCCAGCCAGATCAGTGGCTGCCCGGTTGGTTCGTTAGGTATACCGGAGTTTGGTACGGAATTCGTAATCCAGATGCTCTTAGATACCAAGCCACAGCAATTTTCTGACTTAATTCGTATATCAGGATTGGGTCATGGAACAGATGTATGGCTGGGAAATGCTCAGACGCTGATTATGGATGGGAATGCAACTATTTCAACAGCCATCTGCTGTCGTGATGATATTATGATTTACCTCATCAATATGGGAGTGGAGAGTTCACTATCCTTTACCATCATGGAAAGCGTTCGTAAGGGGAAGGGGCTTCAGAAGGAGTGGATCACTGCCATGAAGGATAAAAAAGTGCCTGATTGGTACATATGGTCCTGTAAGAAAATTAAGTATATGTTCCCCAAAGCCCATGCAGCTGCCTATGTCATGATGGCATGGCGTATTGCCTATTGTAAAATCAATTACCCCCTGGCTTACTATGCAGCATACTTCAGTATTCGTGCCAAGGCGTTTTCTTATGAGCTCATGTGCCAGGGACAAAGTCACTTAGAGGCCGTTATGGCAGACTATAAAAAAAGAATGGATACACTTTCCAACAAAGAGAAAGATGCCTTTGGAGATATGAAAATTGTGCAGGAGATGTATGCCAGAGGGTTTGAATTTGAACCACTCGATATTTTCAGTGCACAGTCCAAGCTGTTTCAGATAACAGATGGAAGATTGATGCCTTCCATAAACAGTATTGACGGTTTGGGAGAGAAGGCAGCAGATGCCATTGTAGAAGCAGTCAAAAACGGACCGTTTTTAAGTAAAGATGATTTCAGACAAAGAACCAAAGTAAGCAAAACTGTAATTGACTTGATGAGCAGTCTGAATTTACTTGGGGATTTACCGGAATCCAACCAGATCAGTTTGTTTGATTTTACATAATAGAAGAGCACCGGTCAGAAATCTGACCGGTGCGTATTATGACAATTTTTCCTATTGTATAAAAAATTTCAAAAAACGCTTGCATTCTTTGGTTTTTTATATTAATATGATTAAGCGTCATAAAGACATGAATTGATTACAAGGCTCGTTGGTCAAGCGGTTAAGACGCCGCCCTCTCACGGCGGAATCAGGGGTTCGATTCCCCTACGAGCTGTTGACTGATTGTAGAAATACGAACAGCCCAACCCGAAAAAAGGTCTCTGAAAGCTAGTAAAATAGCAAATTCAGGGGCTTTTTTATTTTGCTGATATAAAATGAATCGATTTGTAATCGGTTTATTTTTTTACACATTTTTATGTATAGTATGAGACATACTAAAAGAAAAAATGTGAGGTATAAAAATGGCAGTTGCGCATAAATCAGCAATCAGTGTCGGTTTACTTTATATTCCAGTTGGATTATACAAAACCACCAGAGATATTGGAATTTCATTTAATCAACTCTGCAAAGATACAAATGAACGAATTAGATATAAGAAATATTGTCCATCATGTGATAAAGAAATAAGCAATGATGATATTATTAAAGGCTATGAGTATGAAAAAGATCATTATGTTACTTTTACAGCAGACGAACTTGAAAAAATAAAATCAAAGAAAGATAAGACTATTCATATTGAACATTTTGCAAAAATGTCAGAGATAGAGAGTATCTTGTTTGACAAAGATTACTATCTTGTACCGGATCCGGGAGCAGAAAAGCCGTATGAACTATTAAGGCAATCACTTTTATCCCAAAAGGAAGTTGGTATTGCTAAAACAGTAATAGGAACAAATGAGCATCTTCTTGTTATATATCCTACAAAGGATTTTATGATTGCAAAAATCTTATTTTATCAAGAAGAATTACAAGAAATGCCTAGATCCCAAGTTAAGGTAGATGTGACAAAACAAGAATTAGATATGGCAAAGATGTTGATTGAGTCTATGACGCAGAAATTTGATATAGCAGCTTACCATGATGAGTACCAAGAAAAATTAAGAGATGCAATTACAACTAAGATTAAGGGAAATGAGATTGTTTCATCAGATAATGATTCACAAAGCAATATCATTGATTTGATGGAAGCCTTGCAAAAATCTGTGGAATTGGCAAAACAACCAAATCATAAAGGAACTGCATAATGGATATTTTTGATAGTAAAATAATAAAACCCATGCTAATTTCTAATATGGTTGATGCTTTTGATTCTCCTGAATGGATATATGAAATAAAACTAGATGGAATACGTTGCATAGCATATTTGGATCATAATGGAACTGATCTTAGAAATAAAAGGGATAAAAAATTATTACCTCATGTTCCGGAACTATCTGAAATTCATAAGCAAGTAACAAAAAAATGTATTTTAGATGGGGAACTGTTTGTATTAAAAAATGGTACTACTGACTTTTATGAAATACAACACAGAGTATTAATGAATGATCCATTTAAGATTCAGTTAGCAGCTGGAAAATATCCAGCATCTTTTGTTGCATATGATATTATTTACTACGAAAACAAATTAGTTACTGATTTGCCACTAATGGAACGTAAAGAATTGCTTAAGGGAACAGTAAAGGAAAATAATTTTATTAGTATATCCAGGTATGTTGAGCAATATGGAATAAGTCTTTTTGATTTAGCAAAGAAAAATGGGCTAGAGGGAATTGTAGCAAAGAAAAAAGAAAGTAGATATTATTTTGACAAGAGAACTAAAGACTGGGTAAAGTGCAAGGTAATGGCCAGCGATGATTGTGTTATTTGCGGATATATTAGAAAACAAAACAATATGGTAAGTCTGGTGCTGGGACAATATGATGATGATGATTCACTGATATACAAAGGACATGTAACATTAGGTGTCAGTTTGCGTTTACTAAAAGAACATAAAGTTAATGAATTACCATATTCACCGTTTGGATATGTTCCAAAAGGAAATGAAGATGCAGTATGGTTAGAACCCAAATTAGTATGTATTGTGGAGTCAATGCCTACAGAGAAAGAGAATTTTAGACAGCCAGTATTCAAAGGAATTAGGGATGATAAATTGCCAATAGAATGTAGGGTATTAAACTGATATGTGTCATAATTACGGAATTAAGTGGTAGATTCCATATTTTTTGTTCCAACGCAACAGTGAAGACTTTGATATATGATATCTGCGAGTTACAAACGAAATACCATATTATCGTTTGGCTTGTTAATTTTAATATTATATTATATGCTTTAAAAAAATTCCACGATATAAAAAATAATTTTATTGAGGTGAAATAATGAAAGTAAATGAATTTCCAGTATTGGAAACTAATAGGCTAGTATTAAGAGAGATTAGGATTAATGATGCAGAAGCTATTTATGATTATTTATCTGATTCAGAAGTTATAAAATATCTAGAAGGTAGTACTGATTCTATAGAAGAAGCAAAAGGATATATTTCATGTATTTCTGAGGGATATGAAAAGAGAACAGATATTAGATGGGGCATTGAACTAAAGGAGAATAATACCCTTATTGGAGATTGTGGATTAGGACATATAAATGAGCCTAAGACACCTACTGAATTGGGATATATATTATCTAAAAAGTATTGGAATAAAGGATACATGTCAGAAGCTCTTAAAGCTATATTAGAATATGGGTTTGAAGAATTAAGACTACATAGAATTCAAGGTTGGACGCATCCTGATAATATTATTTCAAGTAGGTTGTTGCTTAATAATGGATTTACTAAGGAAGGCCTTCATAGAGAATTTGTGTATGTATGGCATAAAGGAATATATATTGACGTTGATATGTATGCTATACTAAGCCAGGATTTTAAAAGTAATTTATAAATACAATGGGCACAACGGAAGCTACGTGAACGTTAGTTAACATTGCGGACTAGTGAAGCAAAAGATATTTTTTATGAAATGAGGAGGTGTAAAGAAATAACAAGATAGTATATTGAGTGTTATGTTACATTGCAAGTTCATTCCTTGGTATTTATCAGAGATATTTACTTAGTAGGTACAACAGTAAGATGGAGCAATAAATGATAAAAAAAGTAACAGGATTATATAATACTCAAGCCTAGTCGGGGACGAGCGCCGATGTTAGTGAGAATCAACATACACATACCAATGGAAGGTGGCCCCAAATATGAAGTTATTTCGCCTTACAGTGGCCAATACAATTAAATAAAATTGGTCGAGGTTCGGATTTATGGATGAAATAAGCCATAATGAAGTTGGAACTGGAAGTAATCGCTGACCCTAAAGGAACAGGCGGTGAATTAGTCAATAGTTGATTTAAGCCTAAAGTGAATAAAGAATAGAACGGAACCCGAACTTCTTGATTTGAATTATTAAATCAAGAAAGGGGAATTTGGGCTTGAGTAAGACAAGTGAAAATCAAAATTTTAAATGTTATAATTGTGGTGAGCAAGTATTGCGATTGAACAACGGTAGTTATAGAAACCATTGCCCATTTTGTTTGTTTTCTTTACATGTTGATAATATACCTGGAGATAGAAATAATACATGCAAAGGATTAATGGAACCAATAGGTATAATAAACTCATCGAAAAAGGGAATCCAAATCGTTCATCATTGCATAAAATGTGGAATGAATAAAGTCAATAAGATAGCAACTAATGATTATCAGTCGGATAGTTTGGATGAAATCATAAAATTAATGAAAAATGTTGTGAATATTAATTAATCTCAGGTCGATAGATGCTCTTGGAATGAATTTGCAATGTTACATAACAATATCTTGCTATACTGATCTTCTATGATAATAAATGGTCTGAAGGCATAGTGAAAAGCTTTCAGACCTTTTTTTATATATAACAGCACTTATTTACAGAAAAACTTTCACAGGCTCAATATTCTTGCGACAAAAATTGATATTATCTCTGTATAAATTTCTTGATTGCCTCAAAGCTGTCCTTACTGATATCGTGTTCAATCCTGCAGGCATCTTCAGTGGCAGTAATCCTATCCACACCCAGTGACATCAACCAGGAGGATAGTATTTTATGCCTTTCATACATGGTTTCTGCGATTGACTTTCCCTGCTCGGTCAGATATATATAGCCTTGTGGGGTGACTGATATGTATCCATCTTCACGAAGATGCTTCATAGCCACACTGATGCTTGATTTTTTGAAGTTTAATTCGGTGGAGATGTCCACTGAACGTACAACAGGCAGTTTCTCACTGAGCATCAAAATGGTTTCCAGATAATTTTCAGCAGATTCTCTTATAATCATTGTGTTACTCCCCATTTTCATTCATTTTACAGATAGTATACCACAAAATCTAGTATGATAAAATGATATTTTATATTATCTGATTAGAAAAATTTAAAATATCTGGTTAGGAGAAACGAATTTTTTGTTGAAATTTTCAATGTTCATGGTATGATGATAAAGGTTAGTTTGGTCGAAAGGAGAATGGAAATGTTAAGTGCGAAGCATCTTTCCTTTGAAGTAATGGATGAGGGAAGAACCAGAAAAATTATAGATGATGTTTCATTCGATGTGAAGGATGGTGAGATGCTAGTCATCACCGGACCTAATGGCAGTGGTAAGTCAACCTTGGTGAAACTTCTTATGGGTATAGAATCTGCAAATACTGGAACCATCCTATTAGATCATCAGGATATTTCCAAATATACAATAGATGAACGGGCAAAAGCAGGGTTAGGATATGCATTCCAGCAGCCACCACGTTTTAAAGGTATGACAGTGAGAAAATTGTTGTCTCTTGCAGCCGGGGGCAATATGTCAGAAAATATATGCTGTGACCTTCTTTCAGGTGTAGGGCTGTGTGCCAGGGAATACTTAAACAGACAAGTGGATGATACCTTATCCGGTGGGGAAATGAAGCGGATTGAAATCGCTACTGTATTAGCCAGACCACATAACATCTGTTTGTTTGATGAACCAGAAGCAGGTATTGATTTATGGAGTTTCTCTATGTTGGTAAAGCAGTTTGAAAAGATACACCAGGAGAAAAAAGAAAGCATCATTGTGATTTCGCATCAGGAGAAACTCATTAATATGGCTGATAGGATTATGCTGTTAAAGGATGGAAAAATTGAAAGCATAGGAAACAAAGAGGATATAGCCCCTGGTTTATTTGTCGGTGGTGGGTTCTGCGGATGCAGTAGAACCACGGAAAACTAGATAAGTTATAATAGGTGGAAATGAGGGTACTATGGAAATAGATAATATTACACAAGATGTACTTAATCAGATAGATGATACGGGCTTTCAGCAGGAAGGCGCCTACAATTTAAGATATAATGGGTATGCTCTTTGCCATGGAGATTCAGAACATATCAAAATCAGAAAAAGAGACGATGGCAACCCGGGAATAAATGTGTATATCAGCAGCGAAGCCCAGGAAGAGATCGTGCATATTCCGGTGGTGATATCAGAATCAGGATTGACAGACGTAGTTTATAATGATTTTTATGTGGAAGACGGTGCAAAGGTTACCATAGTTGCCGGATGTGGGATTCATAATTCCGGTTGTAACGACTCTAGACATGATGGGGTTCATACCTTCCATGTTGGAAAGAACGCAAATGTTGTTTATACAGAAAAGCACTATGGAGAAGGCGAAGGAACAGGAGCCAGAATATTAAATCCCGTTACCGAAATTCTTTTGGATAAGGATGCAGTTTTCACTCTGGATACAGCACAGATTAAGGGTGTGGATTCCACAAAAAGAAAAACAGAGGTTGATGCGTGCGAAGGTGCCAGATTGTTTGTGACAGAGAGACTGATGACCCATGGAAAGCAAACAGCTATTTCTGACATGAAGGTAGTGTTGAATGGGACAGGAAGCAGTGCACAAATTGTTTCCAGGTCGGTTGCAAAGGATGAATCCGTTCAAACCTTTCACCCGAGAGCTGTAGGAAATGCTGGATGCCATGCTCACATTCAATGTGACTCCATTATCATGGGAAAGGCCAAAGTATCTTCCATACCGGAAATCAATGCAAATCATTTAGATGCTGCTATTATACATGAAGCAGCCATTGGCAGGATTAACAATGATCAGGTGATGAAACTTCGTACACTGGGGCTGACTGAAGAGGAGGCGGAGGGTGTTATAGTGGAGGCTTTCCTGAACTGATTTTAGAATTTTTGCTTTCACCACATGAATATATGTGATATACTTATTTATGATTATGTGAAGGAGGCTGATTATGGCATCAGAAAAGGAAATGCAGTCTGCGTTCCGAAGAAAAAGAGTGCGGATTTTGAAGTATCTCCTTGTCATTTCCATGATTACCTTCATTGTTGTACCAATTGTATTGTGTCTGATTCTTTTTGCAAAAGTGAATTCTTTAGAGAAGCAGATTGATTCTCTTTCATCTGCTGTAGAGACGTACACGAAAGTGCAAACAGATACGGTTCAGGGGCAGGTGGACGAGAACAGTAGCAGTCAGGGGTTTATTATAATGCCTGAGGTTACTACAGAACCAATTCCTGACGTATCAGATGGCAAACCCGATTCATATGAGGAAGAGGCACCACAAGTTCGAAAGGTATATCTCTCTTTTGATGATGGACCCAGTTCTAATACGAATGAGATTCTGGATATACTGGCTGAATACAATGTGAAGGCCACCTTTTTTGCAGTCGGTAAAGAAGGGGAGAAGGCTGAAGCAGCATACAAGCGTATTGTGGATGAGGGACATACCCTGGGAATGCATACTTATTCTCATAAGTATTCTACCATATATGCTTCAGTAGATGATTTCGCAAAAGACTTAAGCCAGCTGCAGGAATACCTATATAATGTAACAGGTGTCTGGAGCAGATATGTCAGGTTCCCGGGTGGAAGTTCCAATACAGTAAGTAAGATAGATATGAAGGAATTCATACATTATGTTAATGAGCAAGGACTTACATATTTAGACTGGAATGTATCATCCAAGGATGCTACCAGTCCAAGCCCAAAAGCATCTGAAATTGTAGATAATTGTCTGGCAGACATTGACAGACACCAAACAGTAGTGATTCTTATGCATGATGCTGCAGGTAAACATTCAACTGTTGAAGCGTTATCGGTATTAATTGAAACGATCCAGGCAATGGAAAATACTGAGATTTTACCGATAACGGAAGATACAGAACTAGTCCAGCACATTACTATAAGTGAAGATGAAACGGAGGAGTAAGAGTATGGGATTTTTTTCTGAGTTAAAAGAGGACCTGTCACAGGCAGTAAATGAATTGGTGCCGGAGGAAGCAATTAAAGAGGAAGTATTACCGGAAGAGCAGGCAGAGGATTCAGCAGAAGAACCAAACGAAGACAGCCAGGAAGAGGCTTTAGATGTTACAGATAAGGATGATCTTGCCAAACTGGATGCCATGCTGGAAAGATTGGATTCAATTGAAGTATCCATGGATGAATCCATGGAGGAGCAGGAAACCGATTTAGAAACCAGTATTAGGGAAGCATTTGGAGAAAAGGAAGAACGCAAGGGAGAAGAAAAGAGGATGGATGTACAAACGAAAACACCTGTAGATGAAACTGCTGTTATTACAGCTGGCATGACCGTAACAGGTGATATTGCTTCAGAGGGTTCACTTGAGTTAGTTGGAACAATTAACGGTAATATTGCAATACTGGGTAAACTCAATATCACAGGTACGATAATGGGCAATTCCAGGGCATCTGAAATTTTTGCAGACAATGCTAAGATTACAGGTGAAATAGTGAGTGAAGGCTCGGTTAAAATTGGTCCAAGTTCTGTAGTAATCGGTAATATTGTAGCCAACAGTGCAGTCATTGCAGGTGCAGTGAAGGGAGATATCGATGTACAGGGACCGGTTATACTGGATGCATCAGCTATTGTGATGGGAAATATCAAGTCCAAGGCTGTGCAGATCAATAATGGTGCTGTTATTGAAGGTTTGTGCTCTCAGTGTTATGCTGATGTGAATCCCACATCTTTCTTTGATGAATATAAAAAAGGTAAAAAGACAAATAAGGAGCAGTAATTCATGCGTAGGATTTTATTAAAACTGAGCGGTGAAGCGCTAGCCGGTGAGAATCATACAGGATTTGATGAAGCTACTGTAAGGGTAGTTGCCTTACAGGTGAAACAGCTTGTGGATGATGGTTATCAGGTAGGGATTGTAACCGGTGGAGGGAACTTCTGGAGAGGTCGTTCCAGCAAGAACATTGACAGGACGAAAGCTGACCAGATTGGTATGCTTGCAACAGTAATGAATTGCATCTATGTATCAGAAATATTCCGTTCTGTAGGCATGATGACAAGTGTACTGACACCATTTGAATGTGGATCATTTACCAAGCTTTTTTCTAAAGACAGAGCAAATAAATACTTTGATAAAGGAATCGTAGTATTTTTTGCGGGAGGAACAGGTCATCCATACTTCTCAACAGATACAGGTGTAGTTCTTCGTGCGGTGGAGGTGGATGCTGATGTGATACTTTTGGCTAAGTCCGTAGACGGTGTCTATGATGCAGATCCTGCCAAGGTTTCAACAGCTAAAAAATACAGTGAAGTTACCATCGATGAAGTCATTGCAAAGAATCTCCAAGTTGTAGATATGACAGCTTCTATTCTTGCGAGAGATAACAAAATGCCTATGTGGGTATTTGGACTAAATGAGGAAAATAGTATAGTGAACGCCATAAAAGGCAATTTTACAGGCACAAAAGTAATAGTTTAGAAGGAGGCGGACAATGGACGAGAGAATCAGTTTATATGACGAGAAGATGAAAAAAGCGTATGAATTTCTGGAATCAGATTTTGCAGCAATACGTGCAGGACGTGCGAACCCCCATGTACTGGATAAATTAAAGGTAGATTATTATGGTACACCTACCCCAATTCAACAGGTAGGTAATATAACAGTACCGGAAGCTAGGATTATTCAGATTTCTCCATGGGAAAAAGCATTAATAAAGCCAATTGAGAAAGCTATTATGACTTCTGATATTGGAATTAATCCATCTAATGATGGCAGTATTATTAGACTCGTTTTCCCTGAATTGACAGAGGATAGAAGAAAATCTCTTGTGAAGGAAGTGAAGAAAAAAGGCGAAGAAGCTAAGGTAGCGGTTCGTAACATTCGTAGAGATGGAAACGATGCACTAAAGAAATTGAATAAAGCTGATGTTTCAGAGGATGATATAAAGCAATTAGAGGACAGCCTGCAAAAGCAGACCGACAAATATGTAAAAGATGTGGATGCATTAGTGGAGAGCAAATCCAAAGAGATTATGACTGTATAAATTGCATTCCAAAATGATAAAGGGCGGGTCCATTGACCTGCCCTTATGTCGATTCATAAATGATAATGAGCTGAACGGGAGGATTTCATGAGCAACCTGATAATGCCAAAACATGTAGCCATCATATTAGACGGTAACGGTAGATGGGCCAAAGCTAAGGGTATTCCACGTAATTACGGTCATGTGCAAGGAGCAAAAACATTAGAGGTTATATGCGAAGAAGCCTATAAAATGGGCATACAGTATTTGACTGTATATGGATTTTCCACAGAAAATTGGAGCAGACCTAAAGAAGAAGTGGATGCGCTGATGAAACTCCTTAGAAATTATATGAAAACCTGTCTGAAAACAGCTGAAAAGAACAGAATGTGTGTCCGAGTTCTGGGAGATATAAATGGACTGGATGAAGATATCAGATCCAGAATTATTGAACTGGAAGAATCCACGATAAACAATGACGGACTACATTTCCAAATGGCCCTTAATTACGGTGGACGAGATGATATCAAAAGGTGTATACAGAAACTTGGGAAAAAGATTGTTGACGGCAGCTTAAAGGTCGATGAAATCACGGAAGAGATCGTAACAGATAATCTGGATACAAGAGGAATTCCGGAACCGGATTTACTGATTCGTACCTGTAATGAGCAGCGGATTTCTAATTTTTTATTATGGCAGCTGGCATATACAGAATTCTATTTTACCCCTGTTGCATGGCCTGATTTCTCAAAAGAGGAATTGCTGAAAGCAGTAGAAGCATATAATAAAAGAGACAGAAGATACGGCCTATTAAAGGAGGATTAAGTTATGTTTTGGACCAGATTCATCAGCAGCGTTGTTCTTGTCGTAATTGCATTAGTGACATTAATCCTGGGTGGTCCTGTTTTGGCAGTTGTATCCTATATTGTTTCATTGATTGGCTATTTTGAGCTTTGTAGAGCAACTAAGGTACAGCAGGAAAAAAGAAAAATAAATGGGTTAGAATTAGTAGGTATGTTAGGAATTACAGGTTATTACGCTGCCATGTTTTTTTCTGATAATGTACTCTTATTATTGATGGCTATTATTGGTACGCTATTGGGAGGTATGTGTATTTATGTGGTAAACTTCCCAAAGTATCATGCCCAGCAGGTTATGGAAAATTATTTTAACTTTATGTATGCGCCTGTGATGCTGTCGTTTATCTATATGACAAGGCAACTACATTATGGTGAATATATTGTATGGTTAATTCTGATCAGCTCCTGGGGCAGTGACACTTGTGCTTATCTGGTTGGAATCTGTATAGGTAAAAAGAAAATATTCCCTGTCTTAAGTCCCAAAAAATCTCTGGAGGGGTGTATTGGAGGCGTCATAGGAGCAGGGCTTTTAGGAGCTGCTTTTGGATTTTTCATTGTGGAAAGAGTGGTAGTGGACCAGACCATTACCTGGATTGTGGCGTTTATCTGTATGGTAGGTGCTGTTATGAGTCAGGTTGGTGACCTGGCTGCATCTGCAATCAAAAGAAACCATGAAATAAAGGATTATGGAAAACTGATACCGGGACACGGTGGTATTATGGATCGATTTGACAGTGTAATTGTGACAGCACCAATGATCTATTTTTTGACAGCACTGTTGATAAGATAGTGAGGATATAGAATGAAAAAAATTGCTATTCTAGGGTCAACGGGTTCTGTTGGTACCCAGACGCTTAAGGTAATCAGAAATCATAAGGATTTTCAAGTAGTGGCACTGGCTGCCGGCAGTAATGTGGCATTGATGGAAGCACAAATACGAGAATTTCTTCCGCAAGTGGCTGTGATGTTTCATAAAGAAGCAGCAGAGGAACTAAAGGTAAAAGTAAGAGATCTCAATGTGAAAATATTGTCCGGCATGGATGGTCTGATTGAAATTGCAGTAATGCCGGATATGCAGGTATTGGTGACTGCAATTGTGGGCATGATTGGTATCAGACCTACGATTGCCGCCATAGAAGCTGGGAAGGATATTGCTCTTGCCAATAAAGAAACGTTGGTCTGTGCAGGACATCTGATCATGCCGTTAGCCAAAAAAAAAGGAGTTTCCATTCTGCCTGTGGATAGTGAACACAGTGCCATTTTTCAATCTATGAATGGGGAACCCAAGGATAGAATTGAGAAAATATTGTTAACAGCATCTGGTGGACCTTTTAGAGGAAAGACCAGAGATCAACTTACCTCTGTCAGACCGGAGGATGCCTTAAATCATCCCAACTGGACTATGGGAAGAAAAATCACAATTGATTCCGCTACCATGGTGAATAAAGGGCTGGAAGTGATAGAAGCCAAATGGTTGTTTGATGTTTCACTTCCCCAGATTCAGGTAATTATTCACCCACAAAGTGTAATCCATTCCATGGTACAGTATGTGGATGGGGGGATTATGGCCCAGTTAGGAATTCCGGATATGAAACTTCCCATTCAGTATGCTCTTTTTTATCCGGACAGAAGACCTATGCAAGGAAAACGACTGGACTTCTACGACCTGTCCCAGATCACTTTTGAAAGACCTGATATGGAAACCTTCAAAGGTTTGAAGCTGGCTTATCACGCAGCAGAGATGGGCGGAAGTATGCCTACTGTTTTGAATGCTGCAAATGAGAAGGCAGTCAGTATGTTTTTAGAAGGTAAAATATCCTTCCTGGGAATTGCAGATATGATCGAAGCATGCATGGAGCATCATAAGATAATAAAGGATCCAGATGTGCAGCAAATTCTGGATACAGAGACAGAAACTTACTGCTATGCTGACAAACGATTTGAGGAGTAATAATTTATGATGACAGTAATTTGGTTTATCCTGATTTTTGGTGTAGTTGTACTATCCCATGAGTTCGGACATTTTCTGATTGCAAAGATGAATGGAATCCATGTAGTGGAATTTTCAGTTGGTATGGGTCCCACACTTTTTTCCTTTACCAAAAAGGAGACGAAGTATGCCCTGAAGCTTCTTCCCATTGGTGGAGCATGCATGTTCGAGGGAGAAGATGGACTGGAAACTGAAAATGGTGGTGGAGAAGGTTCTTTTTTAAAAGCAAATGTTTGGGCTAGGATAGCAACGGTTGTGGCCGGACCTTTTTTTAATTTTTTATTGGCATTTATTGTGGCAGTTATCTTGGTGTCTATGTCCTCTACTGACATGACAGAACTGTCAGGTGTCGCAGAAGGCAGTCCGGCAGAAGCCGCAGGACTTCTAGAGGGAGACCGGATAGTTAGTCTGGATGGTGAAAAGACCTATGTGTTCCGTGATGTTTACCTGCTTACGTTTTTGAATAAGGGAGAACCCATGGAAGTAGAATTCGAAAGAAATGGGGAAAAACAGAAGGTTGAGCTGACTCCCGTTTATGATGAGCAGGATGGAAAATATATCATGGGAATCTACGGTGGTGTGTATGAACAGGCTAAGGGATTTGGTGTTTTTCGGGATGCATGGTATGAGATACGGTATAGCGTGAGAGCTACCTATAAGAGTTTAGGACTTCTTGTAACCGGGCAGTTTAGCAGACAGGATGTGGCCGGACCGGTTGGTATAGCGGTGAATGTGGTTGGTAAGACCTATGAGGCCGCAAAAGGTTATGGTGTGGAAGCTATATTCTTAAGCATGATAAATATTGTGTTGCTTCTGTCCGTTAATTTAGGAATCCTAAATCTGCTTCCTATACCTGCACTGGATGGTGGAAGGCTTGTGTTCTTATTAGTGGAGGTGATTCGCGGAAAACCTGTACCACCTGATAAAGAAGGAATTGTACATTTTGTAGGATTAGTATTCTTTATGGTGTTGATGGTAGTAGTCCTGTTCAACGATATCGTCAACATCTTCGGAGCTTAAGCAGAAATATTCATAACTATGCAACTGACCAAAAGAGGGAGAATTGCGATTGGATAAAATCGGGGGAAGATACCAAGTATTACAAGAGTTGGGGACTGGGGCTACTGCTCAGGTGCTGCTAGTGTGGGATGAAGTACTTCACAGAAAGCTGGCAGTCAAGAAAAGCAAACTTAAGGAGTTACTTGTGCAGGAAGGGAGAGTACTTGCCTCTCTTTCTGCTTCTTTATTTCCGCACTTATACGATTATCGGGAAGAACAGGAATTTGGATACTTATTCATAGAATATGTGCAAGGTGAGAATCTGAAAATGAGAGCAGTGCGTATTGGCAGATTCACTGTACAGGAAGTATTACATATTGGATTGCAGATAGCAGAAGCGCTTCATTTATTGCATGTTGGACCCAAGGTTTATGTCTATGGAGATATAAAACCGGAAAATGTCATCATGCAAGACAATGGCACGATAAAGCTGATTGATTTTGGAGCTGCCTGTGATTTACAGGAAGGGAATCAAATAAGAGGAGGAACCAAGTTTTATGCACCTCCCGAGATGTGGAACCAAAAACCGGACATACGTAATGATATTTACTCTCTTGGAATCATGCTAAAGTTTCTTTTTTTATATGGAGAAAGAACGCAAGATGAATTGGATGATGCCATAGTAAGGATGATTGAGCGATGTATACAGAAGAATGTATTATACAGATATCAATCCATGGAGCAGCTGATCAACCAGCTAAAAGTTCTTGTAGAAGAATATCGTTTACGCTAAATGCCGGTAGAAACAGATGATTGCTTTTGACTTTCTATATGAAAAATATTATAATATTATAATCTTATTTTTGAAACGAAAGAGGTACTTTATGAAGAGACTTGAGGAGTATGTTAGGAGTATACCTGATTTTCCACAGGAAGGAATTATATTCAGAGATGTAACCAGTGTTCTTCAGGATGCGGACGGACTGCACCTGGCAATTGATACCATGCAGGACAAAATAAAGGATTGGGATTATGATGTTGTGGTTGGAGCAGAGTCCAGAGGATTTATTTTTGGAGCACCTATCGCATATAACAATCACAAGCCGTTTGTCCTGATACGTAAGAAGGGTAAGTTACCCTGTGAAACAGTAGAAATGGAATATGACCTGGAATATGGAAAAGCTACAATTGAAATGCATAAGGATTCTATCAAACCGAGACAAAAGGTTCTGATTGTGGATGACCTGATTGCCACAGGTGGAACGACACAAGCAATGATTCAGCTAATTGAGTCTTTAGG
>DATERV010000108.1:0-3071 GCA_035271185.1 Lachnospiraceae bacterium
CTGCCTTAGAAACAATTGACTCATGGGCATTTTCAATAATAATCCAGTCACATTTTGGTACCAGCACTTCCTTCTTCACCTTATGATTGATCCTTGTTCGTTTGCCCTGTGCCAGAACACCCACGTAGACTTCGTCTTTTAGAATCCTCCCAACTGAGTATTACGGTGTAAAAGTGCAACCTTTTCGGTAAAACAGTGCAGTCTATTCCGAAAAAAAAGTGCACTTCTTTCCGATAAAACGGTGCGTTTACTAAATTTATTCCTATAATGAAGATGGCACGTGAATAATACGTGACTGAAAATTATAGGAGGTCGATAATCATGATTGATTACCGAGAAATGATCCGTTTAAAGTCAGCGGATTACAGCAACACAAGTGTTGCGTCCAGTACAGGCAGCTCCCGTAACAAAGTAGCTGACATCTGGAAGAAAGCACAGGAGAAGCAGATTGAATGGCCAATCCCTGACAAGCTCACAAACGAGGACTTAAAAGCAATTCTCTATCCTCAGGAAGCCACAGAACAGAGCCGGCTTCTTCCTGACTATGAATACGTTTACAATGAGCTTGCAAAGCCCGGAGTAACCTTATCCCTTTTATGGGCTGAGTATTGTATTAAGTGTCAGTATGCAGGCAAAATAGCTTATCAGCATACCCAGTTCAATGAGAAGTATCATGCTTATGCATCTTCGAAAAGAGCAACTCTTAGATTAAGACATAAACCTGGGGATGAACTAGAAGTTGACTGGGTTGGCGATACTCTTCCAGTAACAGACCCATTAACCGGTCTAACGGACGCTGCCTATGTATTTGTTGCATGTCTTCCGTGCAGCATGTATGGCTATGCAGAAGCATTTCCAGATATGAAAGCTCCTCACTGGATTGAAGCACATATTCATGCCTATGAATTCTTTGGTGGTGTAACCAGAATACTTATTCCAGATAATCTAAAAGTTGGAGTTATCAAAAACACAAGAACAGAACTGATTCTTAACCGTTCCTATCATGAAATGGCGGAACACTATAACGCTGCGATTATTCCGGCAAGACCTCTTAAACCAAGAGATAAGCCTAGTGCAGAAGGATCAGTGAAAGTCATGGAAACCTGGATTCTAGCTGCTCTCCGAAACCGGGTATTCTTCACTTACGATGAATTAAATCTAGCAATAAAGGAAAAGCTTGACGAATACAATAATCGCCCTTTTCAGAAAAAGAAAGGTAGCAGGAAATCAGTCTTCGAGGAAGAAGAAAAAGAATTCCTCATGCCATTGCCTGCCACCTTGTATGAAACGGCTGTCTGGTCAACTGCCACCATACAACCTGATTATCTCATATCTGTAGGAGAAAGCAAGTATTCAATTCCTTATGAATTCATTGGCAAAAAAGTAGATATTCGTACCACCGAAAAAATAATTGAAGTTTTTTACCATAATAATCGAGTTGCATCACATATTCGTAAGGATCATTGTCCTGAACCGGTTTATATTCCAGAGCACATGCCGGAAAAACATCGGATCTATATGCAGTACAATTCGGAGTTCTTCCTGAAATGGGCATCACAAAACGGACCATCAACACTGACTGTTGTAAAAAGCTTTCTTTATTCACATAAGGTCGAACAACAAGGTTATAAGACATGTACTTCCCTTATGCGGCTTGCAGACAGATATACACCTGAAAGTCTGGAGCAAGCTTGTGAACGTGCATTATCCTTCACTTCAGCACCGAGTCTTAAGAACATTTCCATTATTCTAAAGAATAAGTTGGAAAAGGCAAAAGATGAAAAGGTGCAGTATAGTAAAGGTAGCCAATACGGAATTACTCGTGGCTCAGCTTACTATGGAGGTGGACGCTAATGATTAAACAATCAACAATAGATAAGATGCATGATTTACGGCTTGCATGTATGGCATCAGCTTTTGAAGACCAATGTAAAAGCCATGCATATGATTCACTCACTTTTGAAGACAGAGTTGGAATGCTGGTAGACCGGCAGTGGGAAAGCATGAAGAATAATACGCTTCTTAAGGTTATGAAGCAGGCTGGATTTCGATATCCCAATGCATGCATGGAGGATATTGAATACCTTCCAGACCGAAACCTTGACAAATCATTACTTTATGAATTGTCCACATGTAGATATATCACAGACAGTCATCACATCATTTTAAAAGGGGCATCTGGAAGTGGGAAAACATATATTTCAAATGCTCTCGGGGTAGCTGCTTGTAGAAATTACATAAAGGTATGTTATGTGCGCCTACCCGACTTGTTAAATGAGCTGGCGTTTGCACACGCAGAAGGAACCTTTGCCAGAACAATAAAGGCCTATCAGAAAGTAAGCCTTCTGATACTGGATGAATTTCTTCTTTCGCCACTTACAAGCGAGCAATGCCATGATTTATTAGAAATCATTGAAGCCAGAAGTGTCCGTGGTTCTGTAATCTTTTGTACCCAGTTCGAAACTGATGGATGGTTATCCAGAATCGGAACAGATGCAGATGAGACTGTTGCCGAAGCAATCATCGATCGCATAAGACCAAACTCATACGATATCATGATCGATGGAAATGTATCCATGCGCGAGCGTCATGGTATTAAATCCTGTCAGAAGGCAGGTGGTAACCATGAATAATTATTGTGCATTTAGCAAAGAACACAACTGCCTGAAATGGACAGACTATGAACTTACTAGATACGAACTTGAGGAGGCTGATGATCTATGCCATAGCAATTGGATGGAGATTCAACACTTACAGGATAGGGTTGCTCTATTAGAAAAACTGCTCCGAGATGCAGGAATCGAAATACCAGCAGAATACTAAACACCAAGAATTAATCAATAACTGCACCTACTATCCGGATTGTATTGCACTGTTTTACCGGATAGGGGTGCACTAAAATACCGAAAAGAGTGCACTTTTTGAACGGTATATCCACAATTTGTGACCTTTAATTAAAAAGACCACCTTTTTGGTAAGGACAGATAAAGCTGAGTCCCATCAAAAAGGTGGTTTATGTTTATTGAAATATAATACTATAAAAATGATTCCAGATTCAATTGGTTCTCATC
>DATERV010000109.1:0-38415 GCA_035271185.1 Lachnospiraceae bacterium
AACTATATTCTGACGAATCTGCTACCTTTAACGCTGTTCCAAACTTTAGAATTCCTTGTTGCAACCCAACCCTTACATACTGTGCATCCTTTCCAATTGCTGCTGCAATCTCTTTAATTGGTACATTCCTCCCTGTAAAGGCTGGTAAATCAACTTTGTATATTACCTCTGGCATCTCTACCACCTCCTTTGTTACAGAGCATTGCCTGCTCTGTTATGTTTTGCATTATACAGACCTTTTATTGCTCTGTCAATAGTTTATAATTTAATGTTGACTAATCGTTTTTAGGATGTTATATTACCAATACAGGAGGTTGATATCATGAATACAGGTAAAAAGATTAAATTAATCCGTACATTTCGTGGATTAACACAGAAAGAACTAGGCGAAGCTTGTGGAATACACGAAGTTGCAATCCGCAAGTATGAATTGGGAAAGAATCTTCCAAAACCAGAACAGCTACGAAAAATAGCAGAAGCTTTAAATGTCAATGTGAATGCATTAGTGGAATTTGATATTGAAGCTGATGGAGATGTTCTTCCATTACTCTTTGCGATTGATGAGGTATTTGATATTTCATTAAAGGATGTAGATGGAGAGCCAGGAATTTTCTTTGAGAATAAAAGTCTCATACAATTTCTAAAAGACTGGCAGGCGATGAAGGAATTACTTGCTTCCGGCAGCCAGACCAACGACAATTATGAAATTTGGAAAACCATACGACCTAGTGTGACCAAAGTAATCCATGAGGATTAATGTATCATCTATCTTATTCGCTTCAGCTTTCTGAATTCAAAAGCGAAAGGAATGGTGCACATGAAGTTACCCAACGGATACGGAAGCGTTGTAAAACTTTCCGGTAAAAGAAGAAAGCCATATCTTGTAAGAAAGACTGGTGGCTGGCATTACGATAAAGAAAAGGACAAACAAGTTCAGGACTTTATCATCATAGGATACGCAACTACAAAGTCTGAGGGATTGCAGTTACTTGCAGAATACAACAACAATCCATTTGACACAAAAGCTGCAAAGATGACATTCGATGATGTATATGAAGAATGGTCAAAGCGCAAATATCCTACTGTATCCGAATCCAATGTCAAAGGCTATACCGCTGCTTACAAGACCTGTGGAACCCTTTACAACAAAGTATTTAAAGACTTGAAGCTGGTTGATTTGCAGACTGTCATAGACACATGCGGAAAGAATTTTCCTACACTCAAGAAAATCAAAGTATTGTTTAACCAACTTTACGATTTCGCATTGAAAAATGATATTTGCAACAAAGACTACTCCAGCTATGTGGATGTAGCACAGTACAAAGACCGCAATCCAAATAAGTATGACAGGAATAAGTTCTCCAAGGAAGAAATTGATCTAATCTGGGAACAGAAAGACGATAAGTATTATCAGATTGTATTGATGCTTCTCTATAATGGAGTTCGAATTTCCGAATTCTTAGACTTAAAGAAAGAGAATATCCATCTGGATGGACAATACTTCGATGTCATCGTCAGCAAGACAGATAATGGAATACGAAAAGTACCAATTGCAGACAAAGTACTCCCATTCTATAAAGCGTGGTATGAATCCAATCCAGATTGTGAATACCTGCTTCATACAGAAGATGGAAAGCATTTTAAGTATCGAAATTATTATGACAGTTACTTCCACCCATTGATGGAACAACTAAAGATTGAGCGTACACCCCATTGCTGTAGGCACACTTGCATTTCATTGCTTGCGGAAGCTGGTGTAGATCAAACGATTATCAAGAAGATTGTTGGACACTCTGGAGCTATGACACTAACAGAGAAAGTCTACACACACTTTGACATGAAGGAGCTTGTCGATGCGATTAATAAGATTTAGCGCAAGAAAAAAGGACACTTTCCAGTAATCGCTTACTGAAAAATGTCCTATACATATCATTGATATATTTGTTGCATACCTGTTGCATGTGTGTTGCATATCCATCGGATTCCAACACTTCCAAACAAGTTCCACAACTTCTGTAACCCTTGTAAAATGGGCTTTTCTCGATATCTTCGTTTCCGAAAGACTATCTCTTTGAGAACTGAGGTGCTCTACGAGCTGCCTTGAGACCATATTTCTTACGCTCTTTCATACGAGGGTCACGTGTTAAGAAGCCCTCTTTCTTAAGAGCTGGTCTGTAGTCTGAATCTGCCTGGCAAAGTGCTCTTGAAATACCATGACGGATTGCACCAGCCTGACCTGTTGTACCACCACCATGTACATTAACTAAGACATCAAACTTGTCTGCAGTCTCTGTAATTGTAAGAGGCTGACGAACTATAACCTTTAAGGTTTCAAGACCAAAATATTCATCAATATCTCTCTTATTTATTGTAACTTTACCGGTTCCCGGCATTAAGTATACTCTTGCGATTGATTTCTTTCTTCTACCTGTTCCGTAGTATCTTGCTGATTTAGCCATATTATTTTCCTCCTTTCAGTCCCATTAAAATGTTAATACTTCAGGCTTCTGAGCTATATGTTTGTGCTCAGGTCCTGCGTATACATGCAGTTTTGTATACATCTGTCTGCCTAAAGGTCCTCTGGGAAGCATACCCTTCACAGCAAGTTCAATAACCTGCGCAGGCTTATGTGCTAATTTTTCTCTTAATGTTGTTTCTTTTAAACCGCCCACATAATCAGAGTGGCTGTAATATATTTTCTGATCTAACTTCTTACCTGTTACTGCAACCTTTTCAGCGTTGATTACGATAACGTTATCACCGGTGTCTACATGAGGGGTAAAAGTAGGTTTGTTCTTTCCTCTTAATACCTTAGCAATCTCAGAAGAAAGACGACCGAGTGTCATGTCTGTAGCGTCTACTACATACCATTTTCTATCGATTGTAGCTGGACTAGCCATAAATGTTTTCATGATGTTTCCTCCATACATAGTAAAATTCCAGAACCGGGTTCTGTGAATTATAATTTGCTCTTTGGAACATTACCTGGCAGATGTCCGGCCACCATTTAAAGTTCTCAAAACAGCTTCGTACTTACGATTTCGTCCTATGTCACCGGGGCTTTGGTAACACATAAACAAAACATCGTCACAGTGATATATTATATTATATCTTGTCACCTCTGTCAACCCTCAAATTCGTACTTTATCAACGTTAGACCACATGCAGGTGCAGTAGGTCCTGCTGCTTTTCGATCCCTTAAGTTAAGTATGTCACGGATGCCTTCCGGCTCCCACTTTCCTTTGCCTGTATCCATTAGTGTTCCTACAATGATTCTCACCATATTATATAAAAAACCATTTCCACACACCTGTATCACAACATCCTCATTCTCCTCTGAAACAGTTATGGAATATATGGTCCTGACAGTACTTTCTACTACAGCTGCCGCAGCACAAAAGCTTTTGAAATCATGCTCTCCTTCTAAAAAAGTGGCTGCTTTCTGCATCTTATCCAAATCAAGCTTATGATAAGTAAAGTAGGAATACAATCTTTTGGTGGGAACGGGAAATTCACCTCTGGCTATACGATATTCATACGTTTTTCTTGTATCACAGTGTCTGGGGTGAAAATCATCAGGCACCTCTTTTGAATTCATGATTCTGATGTCCCCAGGAAGACGCTGGTTTATCGCATAGGATAACTTTTCTGCAGGAATGTTTGTTCCAGAATCAAACACAGCAACATTGCACAAAGCATGTACACCTGCGTCAGTTCGGCTGCCGCCTATTATATGAACTTCTTCCCCCAATAGCTCCGACAGGCATCTTTTTATCTCGCCCTCTATTGTACGACAGCTTTTCTGAATCTGAAATCCGCTATAAGCAGTCCCATCATAGGCTATTGTCAGCATAAATCTTTTCATATATAATCCCATCTGCGTGCTTTAGCAAGCATACAATCAAAACCAATGTGAAAGATTTATCTTTCACACTTACCTTCTTATTGACTCCATTTTATAGTTAATTTTCAGCAGCGCCTATCAACGACTTACATAAATTTAAAATAGAAATTTTCCCACTGCTATACTTCCAACCAGATAGCATAGTAACAACAAATAACCAATCACATCACGTTTCTTGTATTTGAGAGGCTTCATCTTGGTTCGGCCTTCCCCACCCCTATAGCAGCGGGATTCCATAGCCATAGCCAAATCATTCGCTCTTCGGAATGCAGAGATAAACAGCGGTACCAAAAGAGGAACCATAGCCTTGGCCTTTTTAATGATGTTTCCACTTTCAAAATCTGCTCCTCTGGCAATCTGAGCCTTCATGATTTTATCTGTCTCCTCAAGTAAAATGGGAATAAATCGTAGTGCAATAGACATCATCATGGAAATCTCATGTACAGGCAGATGAATCACCTTTAAAGGGCTCATTGCTTTCTCCATACCATCTGTCAGGTTATTTGGTGTAGTAGTAAGTGTCATTATGGAAGAGCCAATGATGAGCATGGTAAGCCTTACCGCCATAAGCACTGCGATCCTGATGCCCTCTTTGGTTATCTTCAATTTCCAGATAGCCAATACCGTTTCTCCAGGTGTCAGAAACAGGTTGAAAACAACAGTAATCAAAAGTAAAAACAGAATGGAACGCATACCCTTTACCATAAATTTAAATGGTACCTTGGATAAGCGAATCATAGCAAACAAAAAAAAGGCAGCACACAAATATCCCCAGATATGATCAAAGTTAAACAAGGATATGATAAACACTAAAGTGCCGGCCAGCTTAACACGTGGGTCCAGCCTGTGCATAACGGATTCTGTCTGATAATATTGTCCCAATGTAATATCTCTAAGCATATGACTCCTTGTCTATTTACGTAAAGCGCAGGCAATCTCCTCTGCTGCTTCCTTAATAGTAGTAGCATTAGGGTCCACGTTCAGTCCCTTTTCAAATAATTGATGCATAATATATGTGACCTGAGGTGCTGCAAGGCCTATTTCTTCCAATTCCTTGTAGCGCTTGAACACTTCCTTGGGTACATCATCATATTTTATTTTGCCATGGTTCATTACCAAAATGCGATCCACATACTCGGCCACATCCTCCATACTGTGTGAAACCAGAATGATGGTAATACCACTTTCTTGTCTTAGTTTGACAATCTGACCTAAAATTTCTTCCCTACCCTTAGGATCAAGTCCCGCAGTAGGCTCATCTAAAATCAGTACTTCAGGCTTCATTGCAAGAACCCCTGCTATGGCAACACGACGTTTTTGTCCCCCTGACAAATCAAAGGGAGATTGATAGAAGCATTCTTCCGGCAGCCCTACTTTTCTCAGTGCATCATAGGCCCTTAGTTCTACTTCCTTCCGTGTTAAGCCCAGATTCCTTGGTCCGAAACATACATCTGAAAAAACATCCGATTCAAATAACTGGTGTTCCGGATACTGAAAAACCAGGCCTACCTTACTCCTAAGCTCTTTCATATTGAAATCATTATCATAAATATCCTGACCATTAAAGTAAATATGCCCTTCAGAGGCTTTTATGAGACCGTTAAGGTGTTGTACCAGTGTGGATTTACCGGAACCCGTATGTCCAATCAGGCCAACAAACTGTCCATCCGGTATGACCAGACACACATCATCTAATGCCTTTACAGCGAGGGTGGTATCATCACCATAGATATAATTTACATGATCTAAAATAATTGACATAATTACCCCCTAATCCTGTGTGTGTTCTGATACTGTATGATGGCGTCCACAAGCTCGTCTATTGTTAATAGCCCGTCAGGTAAGGTGATTCCTTCCTTCTGCAGCTCATGAGCCAACAGAGTCACCTGAGGCACATCCAACCGAAGTGACTTAATTTTTTCTACATCAGAAAAAATCTCTCTGGGTGTCCCCTGCATTGTTATTTTTCCACTATCCATTACAAACACCTTATCAGCATGAATGATTTCTTCCATATAATGTGTAATAAAGATAATGGTAACGTTCTCTACGTCATTTAGTCCCCTCACCGCACGAATGACTTCTTTCCGACCGTTGGGGTCAAGCATAGCAGTAGGCTCATCCAGTACGATGCACTTTGGATGCATTGCCAATACACCAGCTATGGAAACACGCTGTTTCTGCCCACCGGATAATTTGTTGGGAGAATACTTTCTGTATTCATACATACCAACTGCTTTCAGACTCTCTGTTACACGTTCCCAGATTTCCTTTGTGGGGACCCCCATATTTTCAGGACCAAAGCCCACATCTTCTTCTACAACCTGACCAATAATCTGATTATCTGGATTTTGAAATACCATTCCTGCAGTCTGTCTGATATTCCAGACCTCAGACTCTTGTCTGGTATCTCTTCCATCCACCCAGATACATCCTTGGGTAGGGCACAATAACGCATTCATATGCTTGGCCAGCGTGGATTTTCCAGAACCATTGTGCCCTAATATAGCAATAAAGTCACCCTGTTTGATATCCAGAGTCACTTCATCAACGGCGCGGGTGATTCCTTCCACATTACCGTCCTCATCCCGTCTAATATATTCAAAAACCAATTTGTCTGTTTTAATGATTCCCATAAAAGCCTTCCTCCGGTCAGGTTCCTCTTCCCGGATACCTGCGTGCTTCCTATTTTACTAGAATTCACATAGAAATACAACTATTTTACAAAATGAAAGGATGATGTTACACTAATAGTTATAAAATATAGGTTGACGTTACGCAACCAAATTATCATAATCTACAGGAGTTAATATGAAAATACCTAAATTACCAATAGATGCAAAATCGAAATCCGTACTGACTAAATCCGCAGGCTTACTTGTTGTTGTAATCATTGTTTTTGCCCTTCTGTCAAAATATATGACTTCAGGTGGTAAGACATTGGCGCAATACGCATCTGAAAACCCAGAACAGGCTTATGGGACCAACGTTTCTTTATCTGAAGCAACTCGGGCTGTGAATACGATATCTGATAACGGGGTATCTGATAACGTGGAATCTGAAAATGAGATATACGTAAGTGAGAATATCACCAGTGAGAAACTTTCTCTTTCTACAAATGGTGATAGCATTCCTTCAGATCGGATAGAATATGAGCCTGACTTCTATTACGAACCATTATCCTCCGAACTGCGTACCTATATTACTGGTATCTCCTATCCTGCTTCAGGCAGTACTGAAATTGCATATGATGATCTTTGCTATGTTCATGTACTACACTATGATTTTTCCGGAGAAGTATGTGAAGGCGAACTGATCAGCAATAAATACATTGCACAGGACCTGGTGGAGATCTTTTATGGTCTGTATCAGGCTGAATACCAGATAGAGAAGATCAACCTGATAGATGATTATAATGGTGAGGATACTGCATCCATGGAGGATAACAATACCTCCTGCTTTAACTATCGGAATGTGGACGACACAAATAAGCTATCAAAGCATGCGCTTGGCCTTGCAGTAGACATCAATCCCCTTTATAATCCGTACATCCGGTATACAGAAGAAGGCGACCAGATCATCTCACCAATAGGCAGTGAAGATTATACCGACCGCTCTCAAAGCTTTCCCTATAAAATTGATTCTTATGACTTGTGTTACCAGCTTTTTATCCAGCATGGTTTTACATGGGGTGGAAACTGGAATTCCTGTAAGGACTACCAGCATTTTCAAAAAAAATTAACTGATTCCTACTAAACAAAGAACCGGCAATCAAATAACGATTGCCGGTTTTATAATCCTATCTATTATACTAGCTCCAGTACAACTTCCATTGCACCATCACCTTTACGCTGACCGATCTTGATGATTCTGGTATAACCACCCTTACGGCTAACATATTTAGGCGCAATTTCTTCAAATAACTTTGCAGTCAAATCTACATCCTTGGTATTTTTCTTCTTTCCAGCATTTTCTGCTGGAACTTCCTTTACAGGATATAATACCTTTAACATCTGACGACGTGCATGCAATCTGGAAGCATTATCTTTTTTAATTTCCTTCTCAACTGTATCGAACTTGGAAACCTTCTTACCATCAACAACTTCTTTCACTCTTTTACCGCTTTTGTCCTTTACAGGAACTTTAGCGGAAACCTTAACAGTTTCAAAGTTGTCTTTTTCTTTTACAGCAAGTGCAATCAGTCCTTCTGCAATCTTCTGAACTTCTTTTGCCTTTGATTCTGTGGTAACAATCTTACCATTGTGTAACAATGCAGTTACCTGATTTCTTAATAACGCTTTTCTTTGGCCACTTGTTCTGCCAAGTTTTCTGTATTTTGCCATTTCTAAAATCCTCTCGATTCATGGTACATCCGGCTACGCACTTTGGACTTACTTACCGAATGTCATATTTAGTTCCATTTCAGGGAATAATGTCTGCGTACTCTTTGGACTTATCGCAAATCATTCATCACTGGCGTTAAGCTGAAGACCTAACTCTTTTAACTTAGCAAGTACTTCTTCTAATGACTTACGTCCTAAATTGCGTACCTTCATCATGTCTTCTGATGTTTTGTTTGTAAGTTCTTCTACAGTATTGATGCCTGCTCTCTTTAAACAGTTGTAGGAACGAACAGATAACTCTAATTCGTCAATACTCATTTCTAATACTTTTTCTTTTTCATCGTCCTCTTTTTCTACCATAACTTCTGCAGTTTTAGCATTTTCAGACAAGTCAATGAAAAGACTTAAGTGTTCGCTGAGTACCTTTGCAGCCAGACTTACTGCCTCATCCGGAACCAAAGCCCCGTTTGTAAATACATCCAACGTAAGCTTGTCATAATCTGTAATCTGACCTACACGGGTATTCTCTACTGTGAGATTTACTCTTTCAACCGGAGTATAGATGGAATCAATTGCTATTACACCGATAGGAAGATCTTCATGCTTGTTCTTATCAGCACTAATATATCCCCTACCCTTTGTAATGGTTAATTCCATATACAATTTGGTATCTTTGCCACCGCTTAAAGTCGCAATTACTAAATCTGGATTAAGGATTTCGATGTCCTGATCGGCCTGAATATCAGCAGCTCTTACAACACCCTCACCCTCATACTCGATATATGCAGTTTTGGGCTCATTTGTCTCACTATTGTTCCTAATGGCAAGACTTTTGATATTCATGATAATCTCGGTTACATCTTCCTTAACACCGGGGATGGAACTGAATTCGTGAAGAACTCCTTCAATCTTAACCTGGCTAACTGCTGCACCAGGCAAAGAAGATAACATGATTCTTCTAAGTGAATTACCAAGTGTGATACCATAACCTCTTTCCAAAGGCTCAACCACAAATCTGCCGTACTTTTTGTCTTCAGAAATTTCTGCAACCTCAATATTTGGTCTCTCAAAATCAAACACTGCAAATACCCTCCTTTACGAACAATTTAATCACGGCTTATTTGGAATATAACTCGACGATAAGCATTTCATCTACAGGAACATCAATCTGTGCTCTGGTAGGAAGTGCTTTAACAGTTCCCTTTAGGCCTTCGATATCAACATCCATCCATTCAGGAAACAGTCTGCCTGCAGTTAACTCAATGATATCTTTGTATCTCTGTAAAGGTTTTGATTTTTCTCTGATACAGATTACATCGCCTGCTTTAATTCTATAGGAAGGTATACTGATGTTCTTGCCATTAACAAGTACATGCTTGTGTCCAACTATCTGTCTTGCTTCTCTTCTGGTTCTTGCAAATCCCATTCTGAAAACTATGTTATCAAGTCTGCTCTCAAGAATGATCAGTAGGTTTTCACCAGTCATTCCCCTCATTCTATCAGCTTTCTCATAGTAATTTCTAAAAGGTTTTTCTAATACACCATAAATAAATTTAGCTTTTTGTTTCTCTCTTAACTGAAGACCATATTCACTCTTCTTCTTACCTGCTCTAGTTGCTCTATTGGATTTCTTATCATAACCTAAATATGCAGGCTCTAAGCCTAAGCTTCTACATCTTTTCAGTACGGGTACTCTATTTACTGCCATGTTAATTATTTCCTTTCTACGAGGTTTCAACCTCAAACTATTGTTTACAGCCTGTCGGTTCAGTAGACCAGACAGTGCTTTCATCCAACTTGCCCAATTCTATATATAGGATAACCTTACACTAGACTCTACGTCTCTTAGGAGGACGACAGCCATTGTGAGGTACTGGTGTTACGTCACGGATACTGGTAACTTCCAACCCACATGCCTGAAGGGCACGAATTGCTGCTTCACGTCCTGAACCAGGACCTTTTACAATTACTTCTACTGTTTTTAAACCATGTGGTAAAGCAGCTTTGGTTGCAGTTTCTGCTGCCATCTGTGCTGCATACGGAGTAGATTTCTTTGAACCTCTAAATCCAAGACCACCAGCACTTGCCCAGCTTAATGCATTGCCTTCGGTATCAGTCAATGTAACAATTGTATTGTTAAAGGATGACTGAATATGTGCCTGTCCACGTTCAACGTTTTTCTTTACACGCTTTTTAGCGACTTTTTTATTAGCTGTTGCTACTTTCTTAGCCATTTAAACTAACCTACTTTCTTATAATTGTTTGCAGTTTCACACTTTGTATCAATTATTTCTTCTTATTAGCCATTGTTTTCTTAGGTCCCTTACGGGTTCTTGCGTTGTTCTTGGTATTCTGACCACGAACAGGCAGTCCCTTACGATGACGTACGCCACGATAGCATCCGATTTCCTGTAATCTCTTGATATTTAAAGCGATTTCTCTTCTTAAATCACCTTCCACCATGACATCCAGTTTTTCCATTGCTTCACTAATTCTCTTAACTTCATCATCTGTCATTTCTCTGACACGGGTATCAGGATTTACTCCTGATTCTGCGAGAATCTTATTTGAACTTACTCTACCGATACCATAGATGTAAGTTAAACCGATCTCCACACGTTTTTCTCTAGGTAGGTCAATACCTGCGATACGAGCCATTTACGTTTTCCTCCATTTTCTTTGCGTATAGCTATGCGCGTTTACGCATGTGTACTTTTTGGTCTGTTGTTATCCTTTTCGGATACGTACACATTGTGCTTTACTGCACATTAATAGTTACTAAGTTGATTGGGGTTTCCACCCAATCGGACATAGAATCCGACCTTTCCAACTGTTTCGACTTATCTCAAAAAGCATATTATGCTTCTTGTAAGGCAAACATTGCGTTGGTATCAACAAGTAATCTCCCGTAAGCTCTTCCATTATATAAACTGCATATTTGGTATATGCATTTTCAGCCGCATACAATAATGGGACAAGAACTCACATACTTAGATTGTTCATTCTAAGTTGGTGATTATCCTTGTCTCTGTTTGTGTTTGGGATTCTCACAGATTACTCTGATACGTCCTTTTCTTTTAATGATTTTGCACTTTTCGCAAATCTGTTTTACTGATGATCTAACCTTCACGTTAAACCCTCCTTTCAAAAAAGACCGTCTTACATTATAACATGTAGTTTCTTGGTTTACAAGCGTTTTTCATTATTAAAAAATTATTATTTATCGCGCCAAATAATGCGTCCTTTTGACAAATCATAAGGAGAAAGTTCCAAAGTTACTTTATCCCCCGGCAGAATACGGATAAAGTTCTGTCTCAGCTTTCCGCTGATATGAGCCAACACTTTATGTCCATTTTCAAGTTCCACCTGAAACATGGTATTTGGTAGCTTTTCAATCACTACTCCTTCAATTTCAATCACATCTGTCTTAGACATCTGATACCTCCTTAAGCCTGTGGTAATCTTTGATTACTCTCTTTATTTCCTCATCGTGTACGGTTTGATGTTGCTGCAACTTCTTCTGTATGGATAAATCAATACCACTCTTTATTAGTTGTATATGCTTCTTATTCTTCTTTTTAGGATGTTTTAAAGTCCTTAACCTGCCATCGCACAGATAAACAGATTCTCCATCATCTCCTACGATCATGAAGATTTGCATTTTATCGTGTCCGGCTTTGGAAAAAGCCAGCATGCCTATCATAAATTACACCTTCCCGTCTAATAAAGCGTTAGTATTTCCGGTTCTCCATCTGTTATCAGAATGGTGTTCTCATAATGAGCTGATAAAGAACCATCTTCTGTCACTACTGTCCAGTTATCATCCAGCCATTCCACATCAGCGCGCCCCTTATTGATCATAGGCTCCACTGCTAAGGTCATACCGGCCTGAAGTTTGATTCCTTTCCTCTTTTGTGCAAAGTTGGGAATCTGAGGATCCTCATGTAATGCTGTTCCAATACCGTGACCTACCAGGTCTCTGACAATTCCATATCCAAACTGAGCAACATAATCATCTATTGCATTTGAAATATCATGAAGATGATTACCAGCTTTTGCCATTTTTATACCTTCAAAGAAGCTCTGTTTGGTAACTTCAATCAGTTTATGTGCTTCTTCACTAATCTGGCCTACTGCATGAGTCCTTGCTGCATCTGAATGATACCCTTTATAGATCAATCCTGCATCAAGGCTGATAATATCTCCTTCCTGCAGTATTCTATGCTTACTTGGTATTCCATGAACTACCTCATCATTAATGGAAGTACAAATAGAACCGGGATATCCATTGTAGTCCCTGAAATTAGGAATACAGCCCATTTTTCTAATAAGAGTATCACCTAATATATCAATATCCATGGTAGACATGCCAGGTTTGATAGCGCTCTCCAACTCCTTGTGTACGATTGCGAGCAATCTGCAGGATTCACGCATTAATTCAATTTCTCTGGCAGACTTTACTGTTACAGCCATATATTTCGCCTCTGTTCCTATTCTAAAATTTCTACGATCGCATGAGATACATCATGCATATCAACGGTACCGTCAACCGACCTTAATACCCCTTTAGTAGTGTAAAAATCAATTAAGGGCTGGGTCTGATCATGATATACTAAAAGACGGTTCTTTACTGTCTCAGGCTTGTCATCATCACGTAATACCAGCTTCTGACCGCACTTATCACATATTCCTTCCTGCTTTGGTGGAATATGTACAACGTGGTAGGTAGCTCCACAGGAAATGCAGGCTCTTCTTCCTGACATTCTGTTAATTATGTTTTCATCTGGCACATCCACATTAATTGCGTAATCTATCTGATCGCCTAATTCCATTAGTGCTCTGTCCAGTACCTCTGCCTGGGGAATTGTTCTTGGGAAGCCGTCCAATACATAGCCATTTTGGCAATCGGGTTGTGATACTCTGTCAAGCAAAATTCTGACTGTCAGCTCATCCGGCACTAAAAGTCCCTGATCCATATATTTTTTAGCTTCCATTCCTAATTCTGTACCATTTTTTATATTGGCTCTAAAGATATCCCCTGTGGATATATGAGGAATCTGATATTTTTCGGCAATCATTTTCGCCTGTGTTCCTTTACCAGCGCCAGGTGCACCTAACATAATAATCTTCATTCTGCTATCCTCCAACACCAATGTTTCTCTTTTCAAAATCAAATTCCGATACTAATGCCTAACATTTATATTTTACCGTGAATCTCTCATGTTTGCAAGAAAAGAATAAAAAATATCCGAGAAGCGGTGCTCCCCGGATATTTTGTTTTGAATAAATGAACTAATCATTCAAAAATCCTTTGTAATTACGTACCAGCATCTGAGATTCAATCTGTTTCATGGTTTCAAGCACAACGCTTACGATAATAATCAAACTAGTTCCACCAAAGGAAACGCTTGCTTTAAAAAGTCCATTGAATACATATGGAAGGATACCTATGATGGAAAGTCCTACTGCACCGATAAAAATAATGTAATTTAATACTTTAGTCAGATAGTCACTGGTAGGCTTGCCCGGTCTGATACCCGGAATAAATCCACCCTGTTTTTTCATATTATCCGCAACCATCAAAGGATTGAAGGTAACGGATGTATAGAAATAAGCAAAGAAGATTATCATTAAAATGTATACTAGCAGACCAATAGAATATTTAGGCTGCTTTAAGTCACACCAGGAACTTGAATTCATGTACTTCAGTATTTCGGTCCACACGCCTGTTCCTTTATACCCCACCAGGGAGCTGATAATAACAGGAAATTGTAAAATGGACTGAGCAAAAATAACAGGAATAACACCTGCAGTATTAACCTTTAATGGAATACTGGAAGCTTGTCCGCCTACCATCTTTCTTCCCTGTACCTTCTGTGCGTATTGCACAGGAATCTTACGAATACCGTCATTCAGTATAATAACAAGAACTACCATTAAAATAATAATTGCAAAAATGATAACAACTGCTAAAGTTGCTGTTGCAAATGGCTTTCCAATTACAAACTTTTGGAAGAGAGTGCTGATATCCTGAGGCATACGGGAAATAATATTGATAACCAGAACAATGGAGATACCATTACCGATACCGTTCTCTGTAATTCTTTCACCAATCCACATAAGGAATGCACTACCTGCTGTCAGAGCTGCAATTGCTGTTACTATATTTAATGCATTATAGTTAATCAGAAGTCCCTGACTGCCAAATCCGATTGCCATAGCAGTAGCCTGAATCAAAGCTAGAGCAACTGTGACATATCTGGTGAGGGAAGCCATCTTCTTTTTACCATTTTCTCCATCCTTCTGCATTTCTTCCAGCTTAGGAATTGCAATTGTCATAAGCTGAATAATAATAGAGGATGTAATGTACGGATTGATACCCAATGCCAAAATTGACATATTAACAAACGATCCGCCTGTAATGGCATCAAAAAAACTGAATGCTTCACTGGTCTGCTGAGCAAACCAGTTTGCAAAATAGTCTGGATTTACGCCCGGCACAAGCAGCTGTGATCCTATACGGATCACAACCATCATGGCGAACGTAAATAATAATTTTATTCTGACTTCTTTGACTTTAAATGCATTCTTCAGTGTTGTAAGCATATTACATCACCTCTGCACTTCCACCAAGGGCTTCAATTTTTTCTTTAGCAGATGCACTAAACGCATCAACTTTCACTGTAAGCTTCTTAGTTAACTCTCCATTTCCAAGGATCTTTATGCCATCTCTTGGATTTTTAACAATACCAGCTTCCATTAATGCATTCACATCTATTACACTGTCATTCTCAAAACATTCCAAAGCGCTTAAGTTAATTGCAACGATTTCCTTTGTATTTCTATTTTTGAAGCCTCTCTTGGGAATTCGTCTGTATAAAGGCATCTGACCACCTTCAAAGCCGATTCTGGGTGCTCCGGAACGAGCTTTCTGTCCCTTGTGTCCCTTACCAGCGGTCTTACCATTACCTGAACCGTGTCCACGACCTCTTCTAAAATTATCACTATGCTTTGAACCTTCTGCAGGTTGTAAATTTGATAATTCCATTCTGACACCTCCTTATCTACTTATACTTCTTCTACTTTAATTAAATGGCTAACCTGTTGAATCTGTCCTCTTGTAGCTGCGTTATCCGGTAAAACTATAGAACTATTCAGTTTTCTCAGTCCCATAGACTCCACAGTAGCTTTGTTCTTAGGAACAGCTCCAATAGTAGACTTAACTAAAGTGATCTTCAACATTTTTTCTTTATTTTCTGCCATCGTCTTTTTCTCCTTTCAAACCACAGGGGATCATCCCTCTGTTAAGCAAAAATTTCGCTTACTGCCTTGCCACGGTTTTTAGCTACTTCTTCTGGAGCCTTTAACTGACCTAAACCTGTAATGGTTGCAAGAACTACATTCTGCTTATTATTGGATCCTAAAGACTTAGTACGGATATTCTTAATTCCTGCAAGTTCACATACGATACGTGCTGGACCGCCTGCGATAATACCGGTACCATCGGGAGCTTTCTTTAAAAGAACATTAGAAGAACCGTATTTTCCAAAATAATCATGGGAAATACTGTTGTTCTCGTCTAATGCAACATTAACTAAATGTTTCATTGCATCTTCTTTTCCTTTACGGATCGCTTCGGGAATTTCTGTTGCCTTTCCCAAGCCGACGCCCACATGACCGTTACCATCGCCAACAACTACCAAAGCTGTGAAACGGAAGTTACGACCACCCTTTACAACCTTAGTTACACGCTTAATCGTAACTACTTTTTCAGTTAATTCCATCTGACTTGCATCAATGATTGCATGTTTCATGGTATATTTCTTCCTTTCCTAGAATTGTAAGCCAGCTTCTCTGGCCGCTTCAGCTAATGCTGCGATCTTACCCTGGTATATAAAGCCGCCTCTGTCAAAGACTACTTCTTTGATACCCTTCTCGATTGCTCTTTTAGCAATTACAGTTCCTAAATATGCTGCTGCATCAACGTTATTGGTTTTTTCAATTTCTGCTTTTACATCTTTTTCAAGAGTAGATGCAGAAACTAAGGTGTTACCAACTGTATCGTCGATAATTTGAGCATACATATGATTATTGCTTCTGAATACAGCTAAACGTGGTCTTCCAGCTGTGCCGCTGAAACGGTTACGTATTCTCATGTGCTTTTTAGCACGTACTTCTTGTCTAGATTCTCTACTAACCATTTTCACACTCTCCTTATCTATTATTTCTTACCAGTCTTACCAACTTTACGTCTGATTATCTCATCAGCATACTTAATACCTTTACCCTTGTAAGGTTCAGGCCTCCTCTTATCTCTGATTTCAGCTGCGAATTGGCCAACTTTTTCTTTATCAATACCCTTAACAATAATAACATTCTGACCTTCAAGTACTGATTCAATACCTTCAGGATCTGTCATCGCTACAGGATGAGAATATCCTAAGGATAAAGATAAAACATTACCGGATTTTGCTGCTTTGTAACCAACACCATTTACTTCCAGTTTCTTCTGGAAACCTTCTGTAACACCTACAACCATGTTGTTGACTAAGGTTCTGGTCAATCCGTGCAAGGATTTCATTTTCTTTAAGTCATTTGGTCTTGATACTAATACTTCTGTGCCCTCAATTTTGATTTCCATCTCGTGAGGAAGGACTCTTTCAAGAGTACCCTTAGGACCTTTTACAGTCACTTTATTATTTTCTGCAATTTCAACAGTTACGCCTGTAGGAATTGCGATTGGCATTCTACCTATACGTGACATGCCCGTACCTCCTATTTTTAATTTGTGAATAGTTACCTTATTCATGCTCGAAAATATCAAGCTCATGCTCAAATTCCTTCAAGCTCATGCTCGAAAACACATCTGCTTCGCAGCTGTGATGGCTGCGCCATCTAATGTTTTCTCGCTGTATGGCTCAGAGAATGGACCTTTGGTACATTCTCACAGAGCGAAATATAGATTTTGTTGTCAGCGTCTCTCAGCTGGGTTAGAAAATCTTTTCGCTTTACTACCAAACAAAAGCTAATACTTCGCCACCAACCTGGAGTTCTCTTGCTTTCTTATCAGCTAGAACACCTTGATTGGTTGAAATGATTGCAATACCCAGTCCGCCTAATACTCTAGGCAGTTCATCCTTGCCAGCGTATACACGAAGACCTGGCTTGGAAATTTTCTTAATACCGGAGATGATTTTATCATTCTTGTCTGCACCATACTTTAATGTCATATGGATAGTCTTGAATGCACCATCTTCAACAATATCAAATTTCTTAATATATCCCTCTTCTAACAAAATCTGTGCGATAGACAGTTTCATTCTAGAAGCGGAAACATCTACTGTATCATGTTTTGCAGTATTAGCATTACGAATTCTTGTAAGCATATCTGCAATAGGATCACTCATTGTCATGATTTAGTTTCCTCCTTATCTTTTTGACTTGAATCATGCATTACCACCGGAGTATAAACCCCTGGTGTTTACTAGTGTCGGAGAATGCATCTCCGATACCTGTTAGTCAGAGAATGGACCTTTGGTACATTCTCCCAGAGCGAAGTTTTAGATTTTGTTAATCAGCGTACTGAGCTGATTTAGAAAATCTCTTCGCTTTATTACCAGCTGGCTTTTCTCACGCCGGGAATTTGTCCCTTGTAAGCAAGTTCGCGGAAGCAAATTCTGCAGATTCCATATTTTCTTAAAACAGAATGGGGACGACCACAAATTTTACAACGTGTATAAGCTCTTGTAGAGAACTTAGGCTTACGCTGTTGTTTCAGCTTCAAAGATGTCTTAGCCATGAATTAACCTCCTATTATTTTGTGAAAGGCATGTTGAATAATGTTAGTAATTCTCGTGCCTCTTCATCTGTATTTGCAGTTGTTACGAAAATGATATCCATACCTCTTACCTTATCTACCTTATCGTACTCGATCTCAGGGAAGATAATCTGTTCTTTGATACCAAGTGCATAGTTGCCTCTTCCGTCAAATGCATTAGGATTAACACCTCTGAAGTCACGTACACGGGGTAATGCCAGGTTTACCAAACGATCCAAGAACTCGTACATTTTCTCACCACGAAGTGTTGTCTTACATCCAATTGCCATACCTTCACGAAGTTTGAAGTTAGCAATAGAATTCTTTGCCTTTGTGAGAACTGCCTTCTGACCAGCAATGGCTTCCATATCCTTGACTGCGCTCTCTAAAACCTTTGCATTTTCTTTTGCCTCGCCTACGCCCATATTAATAACAATCTTATTAAGCTTCGGAACTTCCATGACATTTTTGTATCCAAACTTCTTTGTCATAGATGCAACGATTTCGCTATTATATAAATCTTTAAGTCTGCTCACGCTATATTTCCTCCTTCCCTAGAATTAATCGATTACTTCACCAGTTGATTTTGCGAAACGAACTTTCTTATCGCCCTCAACTTTGAAGCCGATTCTGGTAGCCTTTCCCTTATGAACATACATTACGTTGGAAATGTTCATAGGAGCCTCTTTCTGCAAGATTCCTCCCTCGGAATTAGCCTGAGAAGGTTTAGCATGTTTTGTAATCATGTTCACACCTTCAATTGTTACTTTACTATTCTTTTTGTCAACGGCAGTTACTTTACCTTCTTTGCCATTATCTTTACCGGCAATCACCTTAACAGTATCACCCTTTTTAATTTTTAACGTTGCCATGTGGTACCTCCTTATAATACTTCGGGAGCAAGGGAAACAATTTTCATAAACTGTTTCTCACGAAGCTCTCTAGCTACCGGCCCAAAGATACGAGTTCCTCTTGGAGTCTTGTCATCTTTGATGATTACAGCAGCATTTTCATCAAACTTGATGTAAGAACCATCTTTACGACGTGCGCCTTTAACGGAACGAACGACAACAGCCTTTACTACATCACCTTTTTTTACAACGCCGCCTGGTGTTGCATCTTTAACAGAAGCAACGATGATATCGCCAATCTGTGCATATCTTCTTGTAGAGCCGCCCATAACTCTAATGCAAAGGATTTCCTTGGCACCTGTGTTATCAGCAACTTTCAGTCTGCTCTCTTGCTGAACCATGTTATTTCTCCTTCCAAAATCTTCCTCAGATTATTTTGCCCTTTCAACGATCTCAACAAGTCTCCATCTCTTATCCTTTGATAAAGGTCTTGTCTCCATAACTTTTACTGTATCGCCAATATTGCATTCGTTGTTTTCGTCATGAGCTTTGAGTTTGTAAGTATCTTTTACAATCTTCTTATAGAGGGGATGCTTAACATGGTCTTCAATAGCAACAACGATTGTTTTATCCATTTTATTGCTTACAACTTTACCTGTACGTGTTTTTCTTAAATTTCTTTCCACGATGATATTCTCCTTTCTGAAATTCCGCCCGTCTGACGGGTAATATAAAATGATAAGGAACGCTGTTCAATTAAGCGTTAGCTTTCTCTGTAATCACAGTCTGGATACGTGCAATGTTTTTTCTTACTTCTTTGATTCTTGCTGTATTGTCCAGCTGGTTAGTTGCGTTCTGGAATCTCAAATTGAAAAGCTCTTTTTTGGCATCTACTAATTCTTTTGCTAAATCTGCTTCTGATTTATTTTTCAAATCTTCTACATATTTATTCGTTTTCATTTGACACACCGCCTTCCAAATCTGCATTAGAAATGATCTTACACTTACAAGGGAGTTTGTGCATTGCAAGACGTAATGCTTCTTTAGCAGATTCCTCTGGAACTCCTGCAATTTCGAACATTACACGTCCAGGTTTCACAACTGCTACCCAGTATTCAAGGGAACCTTTACCGGAACCCATACGTGTTTCTGCTGGTTTTGATGTTACTGGTTTATCCGGGAAAATCTTGATCCAAACCTTACCGGAACGTTTGGTATAACGTGTCAGGGCAACACGGGCTGCTTCAATCTGGTTTGACTTAATCCAGCATGGTTCAGTAGCTACCAGACCAAATTCGCCGTAAGTAAGAGTATTGCCTCTCATAGCTTTACCTGCCATACTGCCACGGAATTGTTTACGACGTTTTACTCTTTTAGGCATTAACATATCTATTTCTCGCTCCCTTCCTGATTTGCTTTAGTGGGAAGTATTTCGCCTTTGTAGATCCAAACCTTAACACCAACCTTACCAAATGTGGTGTCAGCTTCAGCGAACCCATAATCGATATCTGCTCTCAGTGTCTGTAGAGGAATAGTTCCTTCGCTATAGAACTCTGTACGAGCCATATCAGCGCCACCCAGACGTCCAGAACAACATGTTTTGATACCCAGTGCACCAGACTTCATGGTTCTTCCCATACATGACTTCATTGCACGTCTGAAAGATATACGGTTTTCAAGCTGTCCCGCAATGTTTTCTGCAACAAGCTGAGCATCTTTGTCCGGTCTCTTAATTTCTTTAATATCTACAAGAACTTTCTTATTTGTAAGCTTAGTCAGTTCTGCTTTAGTTACTTCAATCTCAGTACCGCCCCTACCAATTACAACGCCAGGTTTAGCTGTGTATATCACTACTTTGATTCTGTCAGATGCTCTCTCGATTTCAATCATGGAAACACCAGCAGAAAACAGTTTTTTCTTTAAAAACTTTCTGATGTTATAATCTTCCACTAAATAGTCAGAGAATTCTGCATCAGCGTACCATTTTGAATCCCAATCTTTAATAACGCCGACTCTTAGGCCGTGAGGATTAACTTTCTGTCCCATAAATAAACTTAGCTCCCTTCCTACTTCTTCTCATCCAGAACGATGGTGATGTGGCTACTTTGCTTCTCAATTCTGTAAGCTCGGCCCTGTGCTCTGGGTCTAACTCTCTTCATTGTAGGTCCTTTATTAGCGCTGCACTCTGCAATATAAAGACTTGCAACATTCATGCCATTGTTGTTTTCAGCGTTAGCAATTGCTGATTCTAACAGCTTCTTAATCACGCCTGATGCGTATCTAGGATTGTATGTCAGAACACCAAGTGCTGTCTGTACATCTTTTCCTCTGATGGCATCTAATACGAAACATGCTTTCTGAACAGATACCCTAGTGTAAGATAACTTAGCTGAAGGTCTTGTATCTTTCTGCGCATTTCTTTCTCTTTTAATTTGACTTCTATGTCCTTTAGCCATAGAATTGGTCCTCCTTTCAAAGTTCTTTCACTATACTCTTCCTAGACCCTTAGGAGAATTCACCATCAGGCAAATTCTCTTATGGCTTTCATACAGCGAAAGACATTGCTTCCTGCCATAGCAGGATGTTGTCTTACTATCTACCCATTACCCTGGTTCTCTTTTCGTTTTTTCCATGTCCTCTAAAGGTTCTGGTAGCAACGAATTCACCAAGCTTATGTCCAACCATATCTTCTGTAACATATACAGGAACATGCTTTCTGCCATCGTGTACTGCAATTGTCTGCCCTACGAAAGAAGGGAAAATTGTAGAACGACGGGACCAGGTCTTGATAACCTGCTTCTGTCCTGATGCATTGAGAGCATCTACTTTTTTCAGTAAGCTCTTATCTGCGAATGGTCCTTTTTTCAGTGATCTAGCCATTGTCTTTCCTCCTTATTTATTTGATAGCCCTTCCGTCTCTTCTTCTTACAATCAACTTGTTAGACTTGTTTTTCTTCTTACGTGTCTTTAAGCCAAGTGCAGGTTTGCCCCAAGGTGTGCTTGGGCCTGGACGTCCAATACCGGTCTTACCTTCACCACCACCATGTGGATGGTCGTTAGGGTTCATAACAGAACCACGAACTGTAGGACGAAAACCCATGTGACGCTTACGTCCTGCTTTACCGATATTAATAAGGCTATGGTCGACATTGCCTACAACACCTACTGTTGCTCTACATACAAGAAGAACCATTCTCATTTCGCCAGAAGGAAGTCTTAAGGTTGCATACTTTCCTTCCTTAGCCATTAACTGTGCGCTGTTACCTGCAGAACGAACAAGCTGGCCGCCCTTGCCGGGATATAATTCAATGTTGTGTACCTGGGTACCAACAGGAATCTCAGATAAAGGAAGGCAGTTGCCTACTTTTACTTCTGCATGCCCACCATTCATAAGCTTCATGCCGTCTTTCAGGCCTTCAGGTGCAAGAATGTAAGCTTTTTCACCGTCATCATAGCAGATCAATGCTATGTTTGCTGTTCTGTTAGGATCATATTCGATACCAACTACAGTGGCAAAAACGCCATCCTTATTTCTCTTGAAATCAATCATTCTATATTTTCTTCTGGAACCACCACCACGATGTCTAACCGTAATCTTACCCTGATTATTACGTCCTGCGCTCTTTGTCAGTGAAACACAAAGAGATTTTTCAGGAGTTGTTTTTGTAATCTCAGAGAAATCAGAACCGGTCATGTTTCTTCTGGAAGGTGTATATGGGTTAAAACTCTTAATTCCCATGGTTATTTCTCCTTTTCTAAATGATTCTTTGCGCAGCACACTTTCGTGCCGCATACATTAACCAATTGAAATCTTTTACAGACCTGTAAAGATTTCAATATCCTTGCTGTCCTTGGTCAACTGAACAATCGCCTTTTTGGTTTTTGCAGTTCTTCCAGTTGTCGCACCACGTCTCTTTTTCTTGCCGTCAGCGTTCAGAGTGTTAACCTTTTCTACTTTGGTTCCTTCGAACATTTTTTCAACAGCTTCTTTGATTTGAGATTTGTTGGCATCCGGATTAACCAGGAAAGTGTATTTTTTCTCGCCCATTCCAGCCATACTCTTTTCGGTTATAACCGGTTTGAGGATTACGTCATAGTATTTAAGATCAGCCATTATACGTATACCTCCTCGATTTTTGTAACAGCGTCCTTTGTAAGAACAACTGTAGCTGCCTTCATAACGTCATATACGTTTAAGGTATTTGTTAAAGTAGTCTGTACTGTAGGAATATTCTTTGCGGAAAGTACTACATTAGCATCATTATCAGCCAAAACAACGAGTCCCTTCTTTACATTTAAGTTATTCATTACAGACAGGAAGTTCTTTGTTTTAATTTCATCAAACTTCAGTTCGTCAACAACGATAAGGTTGTTGCCCTGCACTTTGCTTGTAAGAGCTGATTTTAAAGCTGCTCTCTTCTCTTTCTTATTTAACTTGAAAGAATAATCTCTTGGTGCGGGCGCAAATACTACGCCACCACCTACCCACTGAGGAGCTCTTGTTGAACCCTGTCTTGCGTGACCGGTTCCCTTCTGCCTCCAAGGCTTTCTTCCGCCACCGGATACTTCAGAGCGAGTCTTCGCTTTCTGAGTTCCCTGACGTTTGTTTGCAAGCTGTTGTACAACTGCCATATGCACAAGGTGTTCGTTTACCTCTACGCCGAAAATAGCATCGTTTAAGTCAATTGTACCAACTTCTTTGCCTTCCATATTATAAACAGATACGTTTGCCATTTCTGTCTAAGTCCTCCTTTCATCTGCGCGCCAATCGACCCGCTGTTAAGCTTCAATCTTAACGGATTCTTTGATTGTAACTAAAGCTTTTTTAGGTCCGGGTACTGCACCCCTTACCAAAAGTAAGTTCTTGTCAGCATCTACTCTTACTACTTCCAGATTCTGTACTGTTACTTTTACGCAACCCATATGTCCAGGCATTCCTTTGCCCTTAAATACACGGCTGGGGGAGGAAGCGGCACCGCTGGAGCCCTGATGACGATGGAACTTGGAACCATGAGCCATAGGTCCTCTGTGATGACCAAATCTCTTGATTGCACCCTGGAAACCTTTACCTTTAGAAATAGCAGATGCATCTACTTTATCGCCTGTTGTGAAGATATCAGCTTTGATTTCTGCGCCGAGTTTGAACTCATCTGCATTTTCAAATTTGAACTCTCTCACATATCTCTTAGATGTTGTACCGGCTTTCTTGAAATGTCCCTGCATAGCTTTGTTAACACCATGTCTGTGAACGATTTCCTTCTTACCACTGGCATCTTTGTTAATTGTTTTTTCTTTCTTGTCTGTGAAGCCAACCTGTACTGCACTGTAACCATCATTGTCCATTGTCTTTACCTGAGTAACTACACAGGGTCCAGCCTGGAGAACTGTTACAGGAACAAGAATGCCGTCTTCATTGAAGATTTGAGTCATTCCGACTTTTGTTGCTAAAATCGCTTTTTTCATGTTTTCCTCCTGTTTGTTCTACAGCGGGACACATCCATTCTCATTTCCGTGTCCATACTAGTAGGGGATTTTTTTAATTACTTTGTTTTCATTTTGATATCAATGTAAACACCGGCAGGCATTTCCAGTCTCTGCAATGCATCTACTGTTTTCTGTGTAGGTGCAATGATATCAATCAGTCTCTTGTGAGTTCTCTGTTCGAACTGCTCACGGGCATCTTTGTATTTGTGAACTGCTCTTAAAATTGTAACAACTTCCTTTTTAGTAGGAAGAGGTACTGGCCCACTTACCTGAGATCCATTTTTCTTAACTGTTTCGATGATTTTTTTAGCAGATGCATCAACTAACTGATGATCATAAGCTTTTAGTGTAATTCTCATTACTTGACTTGTTGCCATAAAAAAAGTCGCCTCCTTTTCGCACTTTTAGTTGAAGTACGACAAGCGGTGACTGTACACTCTCCCGTGTGTATCCTAATTTTGAACACATATAATCGCGTTCATCCTTTCGTTTCTCACGGTTGTTTCTGCTCTCGGCAGACTCATAGCTCTGTACAGTGACTTGTCGTCAGTTTCCTAACTTGACATTCGCTCCACGGAAAACCCGCATCAGGTATTACCCATCAGTAGCAACCTCACGTTTCACAGCTATCATGTCACAGCAAAAGTTATTATATATGTAAAACAAGCGGATTGCAAGATGTTTTTCATATAAATTGTTTTTTTTTTAGTACAATGTCACTTTTCTTACATTTAGCACTTCTAATTTTCACATTTACTGCCATTAATCCGAATATAATTAAGGCCATGTTGGAAACTGTTATTGCCACACACCTTTTCCTGTTGTATATTTAATAAGAAATAAAATCAAATCTTAGAAAAAAGGAATTTTACATTATGTGGATTGCAAACAACTGGAAGGACTATGAAGTCCTTGATACATCATCTGGAGAAAAATTGGAACGTTGGGGAAACTACATTCTGGCTCGTCCCGACCCCCAGGTTATCTGGAATACTCCTCATGATCATCCAGACTGGAAAAAATTAAACGCCCATTATCACAGAAGCCAGAAGGGTGGCGGTGAATGGGAATTCATTAGTCTTCCTCATGAATGGGACGTGCATTATGAGAATCTCACTTTTCACTTGAAACCCTTCAACTTTAAACATACAGGAATTTTTCCGGAGCAGGCTGTTAACTGGGACTGGTTTAGTGGACTAATCAAAAAAGCCGGCAGACCTATCCATGTACTGAATTTGTTCGCTTATACAGGTGGTGCTACCTTAAGTGCCGCAGCTGCTGGTGCACAGGTTACCCACATTGATGCCTCTAAAGGTATGGTTTCCTGGGCCAAAGAAAACAGTGTTGCCTGTGGGCTTTCAAAAGCACCCATACGCTGGATAGTAGATGACTGTGTAAAATTTGTGGAACGGGAAATCAGACGAGGAAATCATTATGATGCCATCATTATGGATCCCCCTTCCTATGGTCGAGGACCTAACGGAGAAATCTGGAAGATTGAAGATAACATCTGGCCCTTTATTCAATTAACCGCAAAAATATTATCCGATCATCCTCTTTTCTTTTTGGTGAACTCCTATACCACCGGTCTGCAGCCTGCAGTCCTTTCCTATATGTTGGAGATTGCAATCAAAAAGCAATTCGGAGGTACTGTTGAAGCGGGGGAAATTGGACTTCCTGTAACAGGAAACGGTCTTGTTCTTCCCTGTGGGGCTTCCGGCAGATGGTATAAATAGTGGATAACGGAGCTGTCGCACTTAACTATATTTGTGCGACAGCTCCGTTTATGTTTCAAATTCTTTAAATCGTTCATAAATACTGTCATACTGATTGATTATTTCCATGTATTTATCCATGGTTTCATTTCTTGCTTTTTCATAATTCTTAATTATGGTATCATAATTACTCACCACAACATCTACTACCTTGCTACAGATCTTATTTTCCTTGGCATCAGTCTTTAGAATTTCAATGATTTGTTCCGGTTCATAGGAATCCTTATAACTACGTTTTCCATACAACGCACTCAAAATGTCTGCTACAGCAGTAATTCTTTCTAGCTGGGAAAGTTCCTCTCCCTTCAACCCTGCCGGATATCCTGTGCCATCCAGCTTTTCATGATGTCTGACAGCAACCTTAACAATTTTATTATTAAGATAACCATTCAAAATCATATCTGTGATAACTACATGAGCCTTCATAATACGCATTTCTTCAATGTTTAGCTTTCTTGGTGCTTCCAGGATAGAAAGTGGTATTGCTATCTTTCCTATGTCATGAAGCAGAGAACCATAATACAGAATCTGCAGATCCATTGGAGAAACCCTAATAAGACGTCCAATCTCCAGAGCAAATGCTCTTGTGGACATGGTATGAAATACGGTTTGCTGACTTCTAAAATCGATAGAATACACCAGCATCCCTAAAAAGCCTTTCTTTTGCTTCTCAGAAAAAACTTCTTGATCGAATAAAGCCGCCATTTCTTCCATATATTCATTTGTTTTTAACTTTTCCATGAAGTGGTATTTACTCTGTGCCGTCTGGAACAATTCTATTGCTGCTGCAGAAAATTTGACATTGAACTGCTTCACAAAATAATCCTTTTCCATGCCGTTATCTTCCATCCGCATGAAAACATCCATACTATCTGCAAGGGTCAAACATTCCGTTTCTTTTAAGTGACTGCTCTTTATCATAGAATGCATGCAATAAGGTAAATGATGATACAAGACAATCTCTGCTTTATTTTCAACCGGGGACAGATACTTTAAAAACAAGTATCCATATGTGGAATGCGCCCACACATTACTGGTTTCGCACTTTACAAAATCATCCTGATACCCTGTTTTCACCATCCCAATATCATGTAGCAATCCAATCAATGCATATTCTGCCAGTTCTGTATTGGAAAAATTGTCTGTAGCTCTTAACATATTATAAAAAATATATCCGGTAATCTCACCATGAGTAAGAATTTTGTTATCTATGAAGCCAAGAGTACGATGTATGACATTGTAGATATCCCTTGTACTGACTAACTCTGCTCCCATTTTTCCTCCATAAAACAATACTATGGATTGATTTTATCATAAATATAGTCAAAATAAAACCACTAACTTGCAAAGTTTGACATTTTCCGACATTTATTACGCAGTTGCTTCTTCAAACTGAGAATTATATAAGGACGCATAGAATCCACCTTTTTCCAGAAGTTCCTCATGATTCCCCTGCTCTACAATATCTCCATCCTTCATGACCAGAATCCTATCTGCATCCTTTATGGTAGAAAGCCTGTGTGCAATCACAAAACTGGTTCTGCCTTTCATCAGATTGTTCATTGCCTTCTGAATACGTACCTCTGTTCTAGTATCTACAGAACTGGTTGCTTCATCCAAAATCAGGATGGGATTGTCGGCAAGGATTGCCCTTGCAATGGTAATCAGCTGCTTTTGGCCCTGGGAAACATTGTTGGCATCTTCATTTAGTTCCATCTCATATCCGCCGGGCAGTGTCTGAATAAAGTGATGAGCATGTGCTGCCTTTGCAGCTGTAATCACTTCCTCATCCGTGGCATCCAGTCTTCCATACCTGATGTTTTCCATAATAGTCCCTTTAAACAGCCAGGTATCCTGAAGAACCATACTAAAATTCTCTCTTAATTCACAACGGTTAAAATCCTTTATATTATGCCCATCTACCTTAATGGCACCCTTGTTTATATCATAAAAACGCATCAGAAGCTTAACCATAGTGGTTTTTCCGGCTCCTGTTGGTCCTACGATTGCCACCATCTGTCCCGGTTTTACATCACAACTAAAATCGTTGATAATGATCTTTTCGGGATCATAGCCAAACTGTACATGCTCAAAGGAAACAGAACCTTCCATCCGGTTCACGTGAACGGCATTTTCAGCCATCATATCTTCCTCTTTTTCATTTAAGAACTCAAATACACGTTCAGCTGCTGCAGCAGTAGACTGGAACATATTAGATACCTGTGCTAACTGTGCGATTGGCTGGGTAAAGGTCTTTACATACTGGATGAATGCCTGAATTTCCCCTACCGTAATCACACCTTTTATCGCCAGGATACTGCCGCTGATTGCTACTGCCACGTACCCTAAATTACCTACAAATACCATAATTGGCTGCATCAAACCGGAAAAAAACTGAGATTTCCATGCTGATTCATACAAAACATCATTGGTATTGCTAAATTCCTCTAAAGAAGCTTCTTCCCTGCTAAAGGCTTTAATAATATTGTGTCCGCTGTAGGTTTCCTCTATCTGTCCATTGATTTTTCCAAGATACTTCTGCTGGGTAACAAAGTATTTCTGGGAGAACTTTATCACAACACCAATCAATACACCTGAAATAGGCAGGATTACCAATGCAATCATGGTCATAAGAGGACTGATGGAAAGCATCATCACCAGTACACCTACCAGTGTGGTTACTGAAGTAATCAGTGTGGTAATACTCTGGCTTAACCCCTGTCCTAATGTTTCCACATCGTTTGTAATTCTGGAAAGCACTTCACCTACAGTATTAGATTCAAAATAAGCCATTGGCATTCTGTTTATTTTTTCAGATATTTCTCTTCTGAATCGATAACAGATTTTTTGAGAAATACCTGTCATAATATATCCCTGTATAAAAGAAAGAACCGAACTAATCACATATAAACCTAATACAAACAATAAAATCTGGGCAATCTTGTCAAAATCAATGCCGCCGGTACCACCGACTTTTCTCATAAGCCCTTCAAACAACTCCGTGGTTGCTCTACTTAGCACCTTGGGTCCCACAATACTAAATACGGTGCTTCCAATAGCAATGAACATCACAAAAACAATACCGATTTTATACCGGCCCATATATTTTAGTAATTTCTTAGCTGAACCCTTAAAATCTTTTGCCTTCTCACCGGGCATCATTCCCATGGGTCCTCGACCCATAGGTCCTCGTCCCACAGGTCCCCTTTGGGGCATTTTGTTATTTTCCTGTTCACTCATTCCAAAGTGCCTCCCTTCAGCTCATTTTCCGATAACTGAGATTTTGCTATTTCCTGATAAGTCTCACAGGTTTTCAGAAGCTCCTGGTGGGTGCCCTTACCTACAATGGTTCCATTCTCCAACACCAGAATCTGATCTGCATACAAAATCGTATTGATACGCTGTGCCACAATAATTACCGTCGCCGTGGCCACCTTTTCATGTAATGCTTTCCGTAAAGCAATATCTGTTTTATAATCCAGTGCAGAAAAGCTGTCATCAAACAGGAAAACCTTGGGATTCTTTGCAATGGCTCTTGCAATGGCCAACCTCTGTTTCTGTCCGCCGGAAACATTAGTGCCGCCCTGAGCAATGGAGCTTCCATAGCCTTCCTCTTTTGCTTCAATGAATTCAGTTGCCTGGGCTATACCGGCGGCTTCCTTCATCTTTTCTACTGATATATTTTCATCCGCAAACTTGATGTTGGATGCAATATCTCCGGAGAAAAGTACCCCTTTTTGTGGTACAAATCCCAAAGCACTGCGTAGTTTCTTTTGTGATATTTCTCTGATATCCACTCCATCTAAAGTAATGCGGCCTTCCGTCACATCATAAAAACGGGGAATCAGATGCAGCAGTGTAGATTTACCACTGCCGGTACTGCCAATTATGGCTGTGGTTTTACCCGGTACAGCTGTAAAACTCAAATGTGACAGGGCAACTTCATCCGCACCAGGGTACTTGAAACTCACATCCTCAAAATGAACAACACCCTTAGTATCTTTCAAGCTTTCATCCTTCACTTCTTTGGAATCACGGATGGTCACCTCTGTTTTCAAAACTTCATCAATACGGTTAGCTGATACTGCTGCACGGGGCACCATAATGGAAATCATGGTGATCATTAAAAATGACATGACAATCTGCATAGTATAGGTTATGAAGGCCAGCATCTGACCTACCTGCATATTACCTGCTTCAATGCCTTTTCCACCAAACCAAACAATGGCAATGGTAATCGCATTCATAATCAGCATCATAACCGGCATCATAAAGCTCATGACTCTTCCGGTAAAAAGCTGGTTACTCATTAAGTCCATATTGGCTTTGTCAAACCGCTTTTCTTCATACTTTTCTCTGGTGAAAGCACGGATGACAGGAATACCGGTAAGGATTTCCCTAGAAACCAGGTTTACCCGGTCTAATAAAATCGGCATCTTTTTGAATTTGGGCAAAGCCACAAATAACAATACCAACACCAGTGACATGATCGTACCAACTGCAACCCCTATAATCCATCCCATACCGGTGTTGGTACCGGCTACCTTTACAATACCACCAACTCCAATAATAGGTGCATATAATACCATTTTAAGCAGTAAGCCCTCAACCATCTGTACCTGTTGAATATCATTGGTGCTTCTGGTAATCAAAGAAGCGGTAGAAAACTGATCCATCTCCACACTGGAAAAGGCCACTACCTTATTGAAAACACCATTACGCAGGCTCCGTCCTACTTTAGCTGCTGTTATGGAAGCAATTAATCCGGTCAAGATAGCCGCTGCCATCATCAGGATTGATAGTAAAAGCATTTTTAGTCCTGTTTTGATCAAATAGTCAGTCTGGATTTTTCCGGTATCCATTCCCAGCGCTTCGTACTCTTCCTGTACCAGCTGTACAGCCCTTGTAGAAATAATGGAATCACTCATATCTCCCATTCCTTCAAGTGCCTTTTCTCTCACCATTCCAATTTGTTCCTGGGTAATCATTCCCTGTGAATACATTTCACGCAAGGTTTTTAGATCATATTCAGTCTGCCCCGACTGTATAGATGCATAAAGCACCATGGGCAGACCCATGTTCTTTTCAATTAACCCTAGTGAAGTAGCATCTTTTCTAATCAGTACATAATTACCGTCCGCATCTTGCTCATACATTTCCCGGCAAGTCTCTTTTTCCTCTTCTGTCATAAACATTTGAAGATCCTTGTAGGTCTCTTCCTGCATTTTCTCGGGAGCAGCATAAGCAATTCCTCCCTTTCCAATACCAATATCCACAATATCCGAGGTATACTGAGGAAGCTGCAGATCACAATATGCCTGAGCAACCAGCAACACAATAATCACCAGTACAGCCAGCCAGGATTCTTTCAAATATTTTAAAATTTTTCCCATGAAATATACCTTACCTTTTTACTTTTATAATCATACGTTTTTCATTGTATGCTTTTCCCTACATGGAAGTCAATTAAGAATCAATAAAACTACTATAAAGTGCCTGAAGTCCCTCCTGATGGCCTTTTCCCATTTTATGATGAGCTTTTCTGTTTTCTACAGTATCAAAAATAATTGAAAAATCATAATCCTCCGGATACAGTACTTCTGCTGCTACTTTCAGTTTTAAACGCTTATGATTGATGAGCTGTTTTTCCTTCTTCACCTGTACTAAAACATTCCCATCCTTGTCAGCAGGTTTCACAACAATACCGATAACCTTTTCTGGCAGAACCTCCACACTGTCTCCTCTTGTAAAACCTACTCCGTGCACCGCATCTCTTTTTACTGGTGCTGCTTTTCTGATTCGAGGCACAAAACACTTTTCCAGTTTTTCGTCCTCTTCCTGGTCATATAGCCCTAATTCAGAAAACACCTGACCATAATTCTCCCCATAAGCAGCTTGGGCAGCATCTCTTAACATAAAATTGGGAAGTCCGAGTTTCTTAGCTATATACAAAGCACAACTTTCTCCGGCTTGCCCAATTTCCAACCTATAGAGAGGGCGTAAGCTTTCTCTGTCAAATGCCATTCTGGCATTTACTATTTGTGAATGTTTCCCTGCATACTCCTTTACCTCAGGATAATGGGTGGTAACCAGAAACAGACAGCCACTTTTACGAAGCTGTTCTAAAACTGCTACTGCAATTCCCATGCCTTCTGCCGGATCTGTTCCGGAGCCTAATTCATCCAGCAATACCAGACTCTCACCATTTACTCTTTGCAGGATAGAAAGCAGTTGTGTCAGATGAGCGGAAAAAGTAGAGAGGTTGTCTGCCAGGTTCTGGCCATCTCCAATATCACATAACACCTGGCAAAACATACCCATATCTGCTTCTTTACAAGGAAGATGCAGCCCACAGGCAGCCATGATGGCAAACAAACCTACTGTTTTTATGGTAACTGTTTTACCACCGGTATTTGGTCCTGTAATGATGATTCCCTTTCTTTCTTTTCCAAGTGTAAAATCTAAGGGTACACATTCCTCTTTTTTCAAAAGGGGATGTCTTGCCTCCTTAAGACAAATATACCCATCTGTATTGATGGCAGGTTCTACTGCATTTTCATCCAAGCTTAACTTCCCTTTTGCAAATAAAAAGTCCAAAAGAACAATGACTCGTATATCTTCCTTGATTTCTGTCTCTTGGTCTGATAACTGGACTGTAAGTGTATATAAGATTCTTCTTACTTCATTGTCTTCTTCTATCCGTAGGAGTTCCATTTCATCATATAACTCGCCCACACTCTCGGGTTCAATAAACACCGTAGCGCCTGTTGCTGATTTATCCAAGAGACTGCCCTTGACTTTGTTTCTATATGCACTCTTTACAGGTACACAAATTCTCCCATTTCGCTGTACGCAGGCAGAATCTGACATATATTCCTTATGTGACCGTAGCACACTCTCTGCTTTATTCTTGACTTTTTCTTCTAATAAAAGAAGCTTGGTACGAATGGAACGAAGAGCCGCGCTTGCGTAATCATCTACTTTTCCATAACGGATTGCACGTTCTATTTCATCATGCAGTTCCTTTGGATAAACCAGATTTTCCTCATAATATGCAATGCCAATGCCTGCTTTGATTCCTCTTTGCAGATAGGCTTTCAACCTTTCCACACTGGCTAAGAAAATTCCGGCCTGCTCTAATTGCTCTGGAAACAGCAATTCTCCAGCAGATGCCAGTGAGACATATTCATGAATATGCTCCATGGAAGGAATGGGTGGTTCTTTTGCAAGTTCCAGTAATTCTCTTGCCTGAGTTGTGTAACGCAAGCTAGTTCTTAATTCTGTTTCCACCAGGGAGGGGATCAGCTGATCCACCATATCTGCTGCTTGTTTTGTATGAGTATAAGATTTTAACGTATTTTTTATCTGATCAAATTCTAATAATGTAAATGCTTTATCCATTTCTATATTCTCCTTTATTTATGAGGACTTATTCAAATCTTAGTCTGATTTATTTGATTACATGTCAGGCGCGCTCTCGCTTAACTTCAAACGTAACAGTACTAAGATTCTTGCGCGCTTTCAGCACGTAAGAATCAAGTACTGACGTTTTCAGAAAGCCTGACAGGTAATGCAAATAAATCATCGAAAATTGCAACTACAAAAAAAACCTGCAGCGCATCCAGAAATATGCCCACAGGTTACTAATCACAACTATATTACCTCTGTATGGTATCTATCATGGCTGTTGTGCACACAAACAAAAGGACTGCTATGCGTATACTATGCGCATTACATCCACAACTTATCTGCATACTTCACATGAAATTAATTATTCAGCCAATGATACAATTAACAAAAAAATACCTCTCATTCATTTTATAGGTGGAGTATAGCATTGTGAAAAAGTAAAGTCAATATCCATTTATCCTCAGCACCTGAATACCAGGTGAAAACTCATGCCGTCCTCTTCAGGCTTAGTAAAAATATCCCCATCCATTTTTCTCATGATTTCCCGACAGATATATAACCCTAAACCATTCCCATCTTTGTTTCCTACATTACTGCCTCTGAAGAAGCTGTCAAATAAGTGGGGAATTTCTTCAGTTTTAGCAGGTTTTCCTGTATTCCTGATTTTCATAATCTGACAATATTCTTCTTCATAAAATGAGATTTCTATTTTCCTGCCGTCACCATATTTATATGCATTTTCCATAATGTTTTCCACAACTTCAAATGCGCTATCTTCACTTCCATGCAATAGCTTATTTACATAGGGCTCAATCTTAAAATCTGTTAAAACCAGTTTGCATTTGGGTGCATAAAATTCCTTAATCTTCTCCACAAAATCCTTTATATAGAACTCAGAGTTTTCCACTTCTATAGGAAGGACCTCTTCACTAGAGGATTTTACAATTTCCTTCACAAAATTTTCTATCTCTTTGGACAGTCGTTCTATCTGCCTGGCTGCTTCCCTTTTCTTTTCCTCTGTATCATAAATTCCCTCATTTAATGCTTTTGCATAAAGCTTAATATTGTTTAATGGAGTCTTGATATCATGGGATATGGTTAACAAAAGCATTTTTTTCTCTTTTTCCAGCCCCAATTCCTTGATGCGAGAGGATTTCAAGTTATCTCTCAGCATTGATATTCCCCATACAAATTTTCCAAAAAAACGACTTTTATTTTCTACGATGTCAGCGGAAAGATGTCCTCTGGATAATTCATAGGGCATATTGCTTAAGGTGATAAAGGGTTTGATCAGTTTTCTTTTGACATAAATCAACAAACATATAGTTAAAAAAGCACATCCTGCAAGAATGCCTTCTACCTTCCAAAAGTAATAAAAACTGTTCCATACACACATGTAATCAAAGCGAACCAGTCCCAGGGGATTCCCCTTTCCATCCAGAATCAATGGCTCTATATGAGTTTCCATGCCATTTATCTTTCTAAGAAAAAATTCTGTCTTGGCAGCATCCTCTCTGTCTTCCTGTGCCAGGAAAGAGACTGCTTTAATCTGATTCATCTCATGCAAATCAGGCACGAAAAAACACTTCTGTTCTTTCATGCCATTCATAATCACATTGACTTCTACCAGATACTCTCTGTTTACGGTTAATCTCTGATTTTGCATTACAAATCCTGCTGCCACAAGTAAAACTATAAAAGCGCAGATTACTCCGATCAAAATACCGTTAAATCTCTTCATATATGTATCCTATGCCCCATACTGTCTTAATCCTCTTAGGGTTTTTGGGATCTGCTTCAATTTTATCCCTAAGCGTCTTGATATGTACCGTTAATGTCTGATTTTCGCTAAAGCTGTCTATTCCCCAAACCTGATTGAACAGATAGTCTTTGTTCAGTGTTTTACCGGGATTTTCAGCCAAAAGTAAAAGAAGCTCATATTCCTTCACGGTTAATGCCAGTTCCTTTTCCCTGTAATAAACCCTTTTGGACTCCTTGTCAATAGAAATGGCACCTGAATGAACCAGTGTGTTTACCTGCTTTAGTTCATAGTTTCTGCGCATCAGTGCACCAATTTTTGCTCTCAGAATATCGATATCCACAGGCTTCTCAATATAATCATCTGCACCCTGTGAAAACCCATTCATTTTATCCTCTTTATCCACTCTGGCGCTCATAAAGATGATGGGCGTAAAGCTGTTCTTTCTTACAAAAGCGCAGAAAGCAAAGCCATCCATACCGGGGAGGCATATATCCAGCAGAATAAGTTTGGCTTTGTTTTCCTTTAGGAAAGCAATCGCATCTTCCCCACTTTCCTCTATCGTGACATGATAGCCGTCCCTGCAAAGAAAGGTCTGCACTAATTGTGCTAACTCCTGATTATCCTCCACTAGTAAAATATCTGTAACCATCTTACGCCCCCTGTTTGGTAAAGCTTACCATCTCTTGTAAAGCTTACCATATCTTGTAAAGCTTACCAGCCCATCTCCAAAAGCCAGCCGGATAGCTTTCTTTCTCTATCTTTTACTTCCATACCCTCACTAAATTTGCCCAATGCCATTTCACCCTTAATATTTCCATCCTCAATATAAAGTATCCTGTCACATTTGGCTGCTACCTTGCTGTCATGGGTAACTAACATAATTGTGGTACCCTCTCTGTTGATACGGCATAATTCCTTCATAACTTCCTTGGAATTCTGCTGATTCAATGCACCGGTAGGTTCATCTGCAAAGATCATTTTAGGATGATTGATCAGGCTCCTGCAGATACAGGCACGCTGCAGCTGTCCACCGGAAACCTCAGTTATATCATTTTCTGCAACTTCAATAATATTTAGCTTCCGCATCAGTTCCTTGGCCTGCTCATTGATCTGGAAACGGTTCTTTTTTGCTTTCCCCTCATTAGCCTGATACGCTGGTAATACTATATTATCATATATTGTTAAATTTTTTAACATATACATTTGCTGAAAAATAAATCCCATTTGCTTTAGCCTAAGATCACTCATCTGTCTGGCATTCAGATTCTGTATTTCATTTCCAAAAAAAGTAACCTTTCCCGCTGTTGCATGATCCATTCCACTGACGGTATATAACAAAGTGGATTTTCCGGAACCGGAGGGTCCCATAACTGCCACCATCTCTCCTTCTTCAATTGTTAAATTTACATTTCTCAATACATTATTCTGTCTCTTGTTTATTATATATGTTTTACATAAATCCTTTACGGCTAATTCACTCATTCTTTTTTCCTCTCTCTTTTTAAATCATGTTACTCCAAGGTGTTAATCTCCTTTAAGTCTACTTTATTTACATCCCAAGCGCAAAGCCATGCAGCCACCCCGGTAGCCACCAGCAGGATAAGCGGAAAAATCACATAAGCTTCTATGGGATTGATGATCAGCTTCATACTGGTGCCACCCATCATGGCAAATATCGGGCTTATCACAACCGGTGCCAAAACCCTGACTAACACCACACCCAATACCATGGAAAATACCAGTACCAGCAGAATTCGCAGGCTCTGCCATGCCTTCAGGGTGCGGTTAGAAAATCCAACGCTCTTTAGCATAGCAATTTCACCCCGTTCCTTGGTAATCAGCATCTTCATAATTAATATTGTGATCAATACATTGATTACAATAACCACTGCCACAATCAACAGCTTAAGAGAATCCATCTTATCCAGTACACCACCTATCATGGAACTTATATATTCATTTGTACTTAAAACCTGATAGTCGGGTAATACTTCCTGTATTTTTTCCAATAAATTGTTCTCCTGTGCACCACCGTTCACCTTTACCTGCATTGCCATAATAGAACCCATACAACTACTATCCATTTTTGCATTATGGCTGATTCTAAATCCATTCCCCATGTTCATCAAACTCTGAAAGGTTCCAGTAATCACATATTCCTCCACTTTATCAGGATACTTGAAATAAATAGAATCACCTATTCCAACGCTCAGTTCCTTGGCAGTTAACTCTGTAATCATGATCTCGTTTTGAAGCTGTGGCATTCTGCCATCCAACACATCATAATCATCTTCCTGATTTCCTATGACCTGCATGATAATATATCGTACCGTCTGCTGGGGATCTGATGAGTAGCATGGAACCATATAACCGATTTCATCCCATACCTGGCCATCCATTCCCGCATCTGCAAATTCTTCTTCCATTTTTTTCATATCATTTATTAACAAATCATTATTTTCCTGTTGCATATACTGCTCCATTTCACCGGTTTCAATAAATGCATCCGACTGCTGCATATCAAAAGAAGTAATAATGCTCTCATCCTTCAGCGTATGAATTGCCGTTAAGGGTAATAGGATCTCCAGCGTTCCGATACAGAAAATAATAGCCAGCACCACAAAACGTTTCACATTTCCAACCACATCATTACATGCCATATAAAAGCTAGGTGCAATCACTTTTCTTTTATGAAGTCTAAATACTGTTTTTGCCTTAAACCTCTCTCCATTACTGCCATTTCGTATGGCTTCTATGGCAGAGAATTTTTTCACTTTACCTGTACTTGAGTAGCAGAAAACCAATACCACTACCACGATCAGAACGGCACATCCTATATTTAACAGGATGTTTGATTCTGCACTCCTTGTTACCATATTAGCAATCACCTGATTGATCAACAGTTTCTCGAAGGGGAAACTGAGCAGCAGCCCTATAAAGGCTCCAATCACGGATATTGCCAGATATTTTAACAGATAAATGCCTTTTATACTGTTATCCCTGATTCCAATCGCTTTCATGATACCAATTTCCTTGTAATCCTCCTGCAAAGTAAAGACAATGGTAAAC
>DATERV010000110.1:0-4710 GCA_035271185.1 Lachnospiraceae bacterium
CTGTCTGTTCCTCTTTTAAAAGGAGATGAAACTCATCCATATAGTAGCGAGTGGCACGTTTCTCTGCACGGTTAATTGTTACCCTATTCCAGACTTGGTCTTGTACCACAAGCATTCCTAATTTTTTAAGCTGCTTACCTAGTTCCTTAATGTCAAAGCAGACAAGACGATTGGTAATATCTACATTGGTTCGATGATTAAATACATTAAGTGAGCCTGTAACATAGATTTCAAGGGCAGATCTAATATGCCTTGCCTCCTTTTCTTCTTGGCTTTCCAGTGCATTATATAAGTCACTTAAAATAGGCATTTTTTCAGGTACTGGGTCAGCAAGGTAATCCGTATAAATTAATCTTACACAACGGTCTATGATACTTTTTTCTACAGGTTTTAATCCCTCTTTGCCACCGACAATTAGCTCGCACAAAGACAGAATAAAATCAGATTTTAAAGATAGGGGACTTTCATCATCGGAATAGTTTAAATTAATATCCATAGGATTTATATAGTCCCCAGATGTTGGAGAAATCTTGATCACCTGCCCGCCTAATCTGTCTACAAGAGGAAAATACTCTCCTTCTGGGTCACAAATAATGATGTCATCAGTAGTAATTAGAAAGATGTTTGTTATTTCCCTTTTCGCTGAAAAGGACTTACCACTGCCAGGTGTTCCTAAAATCAAACCGTTAGGGTTTTTCAACCTTTTACGGTCTACCATAATAAGATTATTGGATAGGGCGTTTAATCCATAATACAAAGGCTCTCCATCTGATTGAAATAACTCTTGTGTAGTAAAGGGAACGAAAATTGCTGTAGATGAAGTAGTCAGGCTCCTTTGTATCTCCACTTGATTTAAACCAAGGGGCAAAGAAGACATAAATCCTTGTTCCTGTTGAAAATCCAGCCTCACCAACATACAGTTATGCTTTTGTGCAATACCAGCAGCACCAAAAGCAATATCTTCAAGCTCCTGTTTAGTATCTGCTGTGTTCATTACAAGAAAGGTCAAGAGGAACATTCTTTCATTATGGCTTTGTAAGTCCTGCAAGAGCTTTTTAGCCTCACCACCATAAGTTGCAAGGTCAGAGGGAATAATATCCATGTCATAACCACTGCGAACAGCTTTCTTTTGTTCCTCAATCTTCATCTTATCAAGGTCTGTTATTTTTCTTTTAATAGTCTTAATTGCCTTTGTCTGATCTATAGATTGAATATGCATGGTTATAATTAGATTGCTTTCCATATCTAGAAAATCTGCTAGTATTCGGTCATTTAATTCTGGTGCAAGTATCTGTAAAAAGGATACTGCTCCATATTTATGTCCTGTTTTAAATGTTCTCCCATCACGAAATTCAAAGGAAGATGGAACAATAAAGTCCTTCGTAGACAGTCCTGATGGTGCAAGCCATTTCCATTCAAAGCAAAAAGGTACATTCCCATCCATATGAAGCATATCATGGAACAGCTTTAATCTTTCCTTTCCATTAAGGGAATCTACCATGACACCTAATCGCTTAAATTCATTCCAAATATCATTTTCAATACGTTCTAAACGTGGTTTTGCTATTTTTACATTGTCTGCCTCAATACCAAAAGTCAGATACTTGGTTTTTACCAGTCCATTATTTCCTTTGGAAAGCTGATTATGAAGCATCTGTGCATACTCTGTTCGGATGCTGTCATAATCATCTTCTTGGGGCTTAATCTGGATACTGCTTTCATAATCTTTCTCATTGGCAGTCATGTTTAGAAATGAAAGTTGAAAGTGAATGGAGCTGTCAAAGTAATTGAGGAAGTCACACCAACTTTCAAATATGGCTGTCTTATCCTCATTTTGAGCAAGCTGATAGTTAATATCTTGAAAACGCAGTGTCTTTGTATAGAGTTTATCTGTAACTCGGCAAATCCCATCAGGATACATATGCTGATAGGGGATTGTATCTTGTGCCGATTTTTCCTTTTTGTTTTTCCCCCTTGCTCTTAGTATAGCAGCATTAATTTCTTGTCTGTCTGCCCTTGTAAGCTTTGGTCTGTTTGCTTTGTTTTCTCGTAACAATATCCTTTACCTCCTTATCTAGTTGGCTCTGCCTCATAAGAACTGCATAAAAGTTATCTGTTTTATATGGTCTTTGCTTTGGTTTTAAAAATCTGACTTCAATGTAGTGCTTTAAAATGACTTCCAATGGCTGCCCATGTTTTTCATACATAGCAAACATGAAGAAGGGCAACATGACAAAAATCATTACCAATGTAGCAAGGCTTGTTCCTGCACTTTTCTTTAAGATAAAAAAGAAAGGCAAGCCTACTATAAGGGCGAGAGAAAAACAAATAAGCTGCCTTTTAGTCAGATTAAACATTACTTTGGTCTTTACTGTACTTAAATCTTTAGGTACGGGTACATACGCCATAAAATTTCTCCTTTCTTTAATGAGAGTTGAAAATACTCTTTGCCAGTGAACCTGTCTTAAAGAGGGTAAAACACAAGAGTACTGTATACCCTACACAAGTCCATATGGCTCCTATGATGTCTGCATCTGTGGTGATGGATTGCACTAATACTGCATAAATACCTACACATACCATAATGAGAAAGGCTTGAAAGCCAAGAGCAAACAAGGATCTTAAATGATTTTGTCCCATGCTTCCCAGTTCTCTATTTGACATGGTGGCAAAGGGTATTGGTGCAACTGAAGTCATCATATAAATTTCTATCATTCGTCCATAAATAACTACGAATATGCAGACAGAAAGAATGTGCATGGTTAGACCAACAAACATGCTTTGTAGCCATAATCCAAAGAGTGGCCCAAGTTCCATTTCCATAAGACGTGGCTCCATATCTACTATGACAGAGCTTATATCAATACTGGTATCGCTAATAATCACCCCTGCTGCACCTGACACAACATGTTGTGAAAGGTCAAAAACTGCCATAACAATGTTAAAAGTGTTGGTTATTATCATTACAGCTACAAAGGTTTTGAGAATCCATTTAAAGAACATGAATGTATCAATATCGTGCATATTGTTTTTCTCAATGACCATCTGTATCAGTTCGTAGCACATTACAAAGGTCAAAATCAAGCCAGCAATGGGAATAATCACTGTTTCGGATAGATTGCGTATCATAGAGAAAACACCGCCATTCCAAGCTGACGGTGTCATTCCTACTTCACCTGCGATTTCGCCTACCTTCTGATTGACGTTATCAAACATCCCCGACAAGTTTCCCATTATGCCACTGACTAAAATCTCTTTGAGCCATTCCGTAATTTTGTCGATGATGGATTCCATAAGACTTTACCTCTTAACCGAATAATCCGGAAAGAAGGGGTACTAATGTCATGCCGATCAATGCTACGCCACCGCCAGCCATGAGTTGTTTCATACCCTGTGATTTTGCGCCTGGATTATCATTTCCATAACCTTCTAGTAAATTGATAACTCCCCAAATACCAAGTCCTGCTCCAAGAGCAATAACAAGTGTCTGCAATACATCTACTGCTGAATTAAAAAACTCCATAATTATTTCCTCCTAAAATTTATTTTATTTTTGGGTAAAAAAATTACCGCCTATTAGCGGTTTCCTTCTCGTCCTTAAGGTCGATTTCATAAACATCGTATACCTCATCGGACTTTAGCTTTAATTTTGTGGATAGGTATTTTTCAATATCAAAGGTGTTTCTTTTATCATAATCGGATAAGTATTTATAGTTTGGATGCTTTGTAATGTCATACTTATTCGAGAGAAACGGGCGAACACCTCTTAGCTGTAAAATGCACTTGCCCCCATCCATAACAGCAAGTTCATCCATACTCATAAGCTCCTTTCCCAACTTTTGATAATTAAGCCCATAACTCCTTTGTGTCCCTCTGGTATCGGAAGTATTAAACATATCAATGGTTTCTTTACCAAGGGTTTCAGATAAATCCTTGAGAGTAGTTTTTTCTTTTCCTCCAAGAAAAATCATACTGTCACAGTTGCCTATAATGGTATCAGCATTGTCTTTATACAAAGCCTTTAGCTGACTTTGTGCCTGTAAAACAAGACAGGCAGAGATTTCACGACTTCTTATTGTAGCCATCAGTTTTTCTAATTTAGGAATCTGTCCAATATTAGCAGCCTCGTCAATTAAACATCGTACATGAACAGGTAATCTACCTCCATAGACATCATCTGCCTTATCACATAGAAGATTGAAAAGTTGTGTATATGCCATAGATACTAAGAAATTAAAGGTATCGTCCGTATCACTGATAATGATAAAGAGAGCTGTTTTTCTATCCCCTAATGTATCTAATTCCATTTCATCATAGGCAGTAATTTCTCGTAATTCCCTAATATCAAAGGGAGCAAGCCTTGCACCACAAGATATTAAAATGGACTTTGCAGTTTTTCCTGCTGCTAACTTATATTTCTTGTACTGTCTAAGGGCAAAATGTTGCGGGTCTTTTTCTTCTAAACGGTCAAACATTAAATCTACAGGATTTTTAAAGTCCTCATCATCTTCTCTTACCTCAGAAGCATTGATGAATTCAATAAGTGTAGAGAAGTTTTGCTCATGTTCTGGAGCCTCATAATAAATATATCCTATGAGTGCTGTATAAAGCAGGGTTTCTGCCTTTACCCAGAAGTCATCACCTGCCTTACCTTCCCCTTTGGTGTTAGCAATAAGGGTAGTAACTAATTTCAAGATGTCCTTTTCACTT
>DATERV010000111.1:0-2829 GCA_035271185.1 Lachnospiraceae bacterium
GGAAACGGTAAAAGATGGCCGCCGTATCTATGATAACATTCGTAAGGCAGTAGGATATGTTTTCACTATTCATATACCAATTGCATTTGCTTCCCTATTAGCTCCATTTTTAGGAATTGCACCTACTGCACTGCTTCTACTACCTCTTCATGTAGTGCTTTTGGAAGTAATCATTGATCCAACCTGTTCTATTGTTTTGGAGCGTCAACCTGCTGAATCCAACATTATGAATCGACCTCCCAGGTCTCCTAAAGAAAAGTTACTGACTGGAAGATTGCTTATAAAAAGTATATTGCAGGGTTTGTTTGTATTTGCTGCTTCTTTTGGTTCTTATTATATTACATTAGCTAATGATACAGCCAATGCTGCTACTGCCAGAGCAATGGGACTCACAGTCATTATGCTTGCCAACCTGTTTTTAGTGCAGGTAAACAGCTCTGATTGTGACTTTGTATATAGTTCTATAAAAAGGCTGATGAGAGATAAAGTAATGTGGGCAGTCAATCTTGGCACTTTAGCTTTACTTGCATTGATTCTTTATACTCCAGCGTCTACCTTTTTAAAATTAGCTTCTCTCTCCTGTAAACAGTTGGTTGTTGCACTACTACTTGCAGCTTCCTCTGTACTTTGGTATGAAGTCGTTAAATTAGTGAAATGTATGAAGAAACATTAAAATAATATAAGTAGTTCTTATAATAAAATCCCCTTTACATCTGCATTGAGCCTATCACACTTGCAGTCAGAAGGGGATTTTCCATATATTATTCTCCACCTCTCTCATATGGAAAATATCTTCTTAAAATTTACATTATGTAAACTACTTTTTCCATTATACCGATATACTCATTCGTATATGGACAAAATAACGTATTTTCCAAAAATTTTGTCCATCATGAGCACTTGGTCTTCTATATATGGAAAATCACTTCAATTCATGTGCGCTACGGTTTCTCTATCTGTTCTCAAACCAAAATGGATGATTTCCTTACAATTTTTACCGTAACAAGTACTGCACCTACATGTTTGTATGGTATCATATTAGTGTATATCCTTTCTGAGTAGTATAGTAAAACTTGGAACGTTATACAAACAACTAATATTAAATATATAAGGAGGTTGGTTATGATTCGAGAAGTAAAAACAGAAAACGGTCTAGTTCGGGGACTCCCCGCAGCAGATCCCAGAATTACCACATTTAAAGGGATTCCATTTGCTGCTCCACCGGTTGGAGAAAACAGATGGCGTGCTCCGCAACCTTGCGAAAATTGGGAAGGTGTACTTGAGGCTTATCAGTTTGCTCCTATTTCTATGCAGGATACTCCGGGAATGGGAACTGATGTTTACTGCAAAGAGTGGCATGTAGATCCAGAAATTCCAATGGACGAGGATTGTTTATATTTGAATGTTTGGACAAATGCTAAAAGTACTGATGAAAAACTGCCCGTTTTCGTCTGGTATTATGGCGGCGGACTACAGTGGGGATATCCTGCCGAGATGGAATTTGACGGAGAACGGATTGCACGACGAGGTGTCATTATTGTAACCGTAAACTATCGCATCAATGTATTTGGGTTCTTAACACATCCGGAAATTACAAAAGAAGCTCCGGACGCACCGGCTAACTTTGGTCACCTAGATCAGCAGGCCGGACTTCGCTGGGTAATTCGTAACATTGAAGCGTTTGGTGGCGATCCAAAAAATATAACCATTGGTGGACAGTCTGCCGGCGGCGGAAGCGTTATGACACAGATTACCAGCCCTTCCAACTTTGGTTCCTTTCAAAAAGCACTGGTAATGAGTGGTGTCATTGACACTCCTTATGGACCATCCGATTTTCCTTTTGGTTCAAGCAAGCTTGCAGACACTGAAAAAATGGGTGAGAACTTTTTTGAATACATTGGTGCAGCAAATTTGAAGGAAGCCAGAGCAATGGATGCAAAATACGTATTATCTAAATATTCCGAATTCCGAAATACGAAGATGAAGTGGATGGGTACTGTTATTGATGATAAATTCGTTGTTGGTAATTCTGCTAAACTTTATAAAGAGAATAAACATGCCCAGGTTTCTATCATGGCAGGAAATACCGGGGATGAATTCCTGAACACCATTATGGCATCAGATTCTACAGAATATGAGAAGAAGGTGGAAGAACTCTTTGGGGATAAAAAGGATACCTTCCTTGCTTTTCCGGAAGCATCAAAGAAGCTTGGGGACAACCAGTACGCTCCGGTAAGCGGAATTGAATGTGCTGTAAAGAGCCTATTCCTAACGGAACAAGAGAACGGCAATACTAAGAAGAACTATTACTATAGCTTTAATGCCGATATTCCCGGGGAAGATCGTCCCGGAACCTTCCACTCAGTTGATCTTTGGTTCTTTTTTGAAACACTCGCTAAATGCTGGCGTCCATTCCAGGGAGATAATTATGATCTTTCCAGAAAGATATGTAACTATCTGGTAAACTTCATCAAAAACGGTGATCCAAATGGTAAAGATAACGATGGTACGGATATGCCACTCTGGGATGCATATACCAAAGAGTGTCCTTGTGGTATTGATTTTAGAACAGACGGTATCAAAGTCAGCAGAGAAGAAACACTATTTAAACAATTTCTGATCAATGTAATGAATGAAAAATGATTGTGTAGATAAGACAGGATGTTCTATGATTCTATGAATCAATCCACTCCCTGTCTTATCTTTGTATCTCATAAAGAACCGTTATTTTTTAATACATCTAAACTTTTTTGTATTCTGTCATCTATGATGGTAAGAAAGTATAAAATATATTTAATTGTTCTATTCACTTTTATGATTTCGTTATCG
>DATERV010000112.1:0-2513 GCA_035271185.1 Lachnospiraceae bacterium
ATAGCAAATGATATTTTATCTGCGGTCTCTATTATGGAGTGTGATTCACTGCTTCGCTTGTCTAATTGTGATCTCAAATCCATCAGTTATCTTTCCAGTCAGTTAAAACTGTTATACAGTGACCAATGGAATTCCAGTAAACAGTATAAAGTGTTATCCAATGTGAAATCAAACCATGGGGTAGAACATATGTCAGGTGCATTAGGCAGCATAAACTTCAAGCTTCCATATTCCGAGGAATTAGAAGAGCAGTATCTTGCTGGGAACCTGTTTGCAGATATGAATTTAAAAAATAGCAGAGATTTTCGTAAGGAAATAGAAAAAATAGAAGCTGAACTGCCGAGATTTGTGGCAACTATAACACAGGAACTGAAGGCAAGCAGGGATGTGGTTGGTATTTTAGAAAACTATAAGAAAAATGCGGGTGAAGCATTTGGCTATGAACTTGATGTCTTAACGGCGGATATGCGTTCAGGCAGTTATGAGGCAGCGCTTACCCGGTTTGAGGCAAGACTTAATTCACCTATGCTATCCGATATAACAAGAGGATTAATCAGCGTTCTTCGTGGGGATGATGGGGGCATGTATTTTCAGATGCTCTCCCATGATATGAAGCAGTTAGAGCTGCAAAGATTAAAAGCAAAAGCAATGAAGATACCACCCAAGATCAGGGTATTTAGTTTCCTGATGCTTATGTGTTTTGTAATAACTTATGTAGTTATTATCATTTCTGAGATATTACGATCGCTCAGTGGATTATTCTAAAGGGGGTGTCAGAGTTGAGACGAATCATTAAAAATAATCGTGGAGAAGGATATCTGGATGTGGTCATCCTAGTACTTTGTGCCATGCTTGTGATTACCATAGCGGTAAGGGTACTTCCAGCCTATATCAAAGAGGGAGATTATGAGAAATAAGCGTATGAAAAGATTGGTTGTTGCTGGGGGAATTATAGCAATGGTATTTCTTATCGTCCTGATAGGAAGAAGATTTCAGCGAGAACCAGTTACAGAAGCAACGATACCAACGGATGGAAGTCAGAGTAGTGAAGTCGTAGTAAAGAATCCAGATAAATTAGAAACAACAGAAAAAGAAGTCAAAGTGACTGTAGCACCAATTGCCACTGAAACTCCAAGCAAGGAAAGCAATTCCGTGGATACGGGAACAGAGCAAAAAATTCAGAGTGACGTTTCTCCGAAACCAACTTATACCAAAGAGCAGCTTACCGATCCAACTAAAAAACCGACTGGCGAAAATGTTGAAGAACCAAAAACAAAGGATAATAAGGATACAGCAACACCAAAACCAGATAATAAAACGGAAAAAAAATCAGAGGATACTAATTCATCTGGTGGACTTCCGGGGTTTGATAACGTACCGGAGGGCGGAGCAAATCAAGTCACAGATGGAGATAGTGATGGTGATCTTGATAAACAGGTTGGTAATATGGATTAACAGAATATTCAGTAAGTGAGGGCACTGCGATGAGCAGTGCCTTCTTTATGGAAAGGAGCAGAAATGTATAAGTATTTCAAAAGGATGATAACAGTTGTAATGATTTTATGTCTAATGATACCCATGACAGCATTTGCTGCAGGCGACGGAAATGTTGATTCTGGCGGTGGTGGCTTGGGAAAAGGAACGAGTAAAAATACATGGTCTTCTAGCAATGAAGGGGTAAGGGTGACGGTTATTCGTTCTAGCGACCATGCGGTTATTGCTACACCGATCGATCTAACAAACAAGCCACCGAAATCTTCTATTTATAATTTTGGAAAGGTAAGCAAAATTCAATATAACAGTGGAAGATCACTGTCAGCAGTAAAAGGAGGATATACCTGTGTAAAGCCTTCCAAAGGCATACCGAAAATTATTACGACGAATGGGAAAAGTAATATCACTGCAATCAAAAAATATTTCTGTTCGGAGTATTTGATTAAACTAATTGCAAAGCAAACAGGTATGGACTATGACATATTGATTAATGGAGAATATAAACTACTTTTAGAACCGTTAGCTTACTATAAATTTGAAGGAGTCATGATTGCCACAACAGCGACGGAGGCAGCTATGTATGATAAAAAAATAGATGGACTTCTTCGAAGAAGAATGGTGTCCATTACACATAAAAATCTTCCGCTTTCCATGTTTTTGGAGGAGGCTGATCTGGGATATCCGGCATGGAGTGGAAGCAGGACAACGCCAGCCACAGATGAAGATATTATATCTTCACTTGGACTTGGTATTGTCCGTTTTCAAGAGGAACCTCCTGAACCACCTGTTGTCAGTACACATGATTATACCTATAGAGTTAATACAGAAGTTATTACAGCAGTAACCGTAAGTGGCGGGCAATCCGATCCGGATCATCCGACTAGTGTTAGCTTTCAGATAGCAGGAATAACCTATCATGTAGGCAATGTATTTTATCCCAAAGGAGATTCCCAGATTGCATGGGTGAAATGGAGAACTCCATCGAAGAAACAGAATATGGATATTCAGGTGACGGTAAG
>DATERV010000113.1:0-11357 GCA_035271185.1 Lachnospiraceae bacterium
CTATATAAAACAGCAAACCGTTGTTCATCAATTGCCGGAAAAATCTCATCCGCAAATACATTTGCCCATGATTTTTCCAATGCTCTCTGCTCTCTGGATGTAAGTCCAGAGAAACTATCCGTGAACGATAACTGCTGACAAGTGTTTTCTTTGAATGACATAGAGATTACCTGCTTTCTTAAGTTACCTCTATTATACTATAGGCAGTGGTTTAATACAGGAAATAACTACAAAATATATAAATTTTTCAAGGTGCTAAAGCGGGGCTTTTGACCCCAACATCATATTATACAAAAGGAGGTATTTCATGTTCCACCATACAAGGGAAAATCTATCCCTTCCAAAAGAGCATAGCGTGTTTGTGAATGTTTTGATTACTTTAGGAATTTTTGTTGCGACAACCGGAGTCTCTGTTTTACTTTTTTACAGCATTCCGGAGAATCATGTAAATATATATCTTCTCTATATTATGGGACTTATTTTTATTTCCAAGTACACCAATGGATACCGATATGGTATTGTCAGTTCCCTGATAGCAGTCATCTGTATCAACTTTATCTTTACTTATCCTTACTTCGAAATAAACTTCACGCTCTCAGGTTATCCTGTCACCTTTGCTTTTATGCTGGTAATAACCTTAATCACCAGTACTATGACAACTCATCTTTGCAAACAAGCTGAGATTATCCAGGTAAGGGAGATTCAGTTACATGAGGCTGAACTGGAAAAAATGAGAGCCAATCTTCTGAGGGCTGTATCTCATGACCTGAGAACACCCCTGACCAGTATCTTAGGTAACAGTTCCAGCTATTTGGAAAACAACTCTACTATCTCTGATACTGATAAAAAGAATTTGGTTCAGTCTATTTATAATGATTCTACCTGGCTACTCAACATGGTCGAAAACCTCTTAACAGTTACCCGTATTCAAGGTGATAACCTTCAAATCAATACCTCACTCGAGCCTGTTGAAGAAGTGGTTTCTGAGGCCTTGATGCGTTTAGAAAAAAGATTTCCTAATGCGGAAGTACAAGCCAGTGTACCTGATGAGATGTTATTTATTCCCATGGATGCCATTCTGATAGAACAGGTAATCATTAACCTGATTGAAAATGCAATTGTGCACTCCGGTACTACCAAACCCATTGAATTAATTGTAGAGGATGACTCTGCTTATGTATCCTTTACCATAAGAGACTATGGAAATGGTATCTCTCCCGATAAACTACCTACTTTATTCGAAGGTGGATCATACAGCAAAGAAGAAGCATCCGATGCCCATAAAGGAATTGGTATTGGTTTATCCATCTGCAAAACGATTATTACTGCCCATCATGGTGATATACATGGTGAAAATCACGAGAACGGAGCACAATTCTTCTTCCTTCTCCCAAAAGGGGGAACCTCAAAATGAATCATAAAATAACAGTTTTATTGATTGAAGATGAGCGAAATATTTGTCAATTTATCACAACATCCTTGGAGAATGCCGACCATCGTGTGGTAACTGCATCTACAGGGACAGAAGGATTAAGTCTTGCTGCATCCTTGTGCCCTGACATTGTTCTGCTTGATTTAGGCTTGCCAGATATGGATGGTATGGATATCATCCCCAAGATCAGAAGCTGGTCCCTAGTTCCCATCATCGTCATATCAGCCAGAATAAAAGAGCAGGAAAAAGTAAAAGCCCTGGACTTAGGAGCTGATGACTATATCACTAAGCCCTTTGGTGGTTCTGAACTTATGGCCAGAATCCGTACTTCATTACGGCATGCCAACAGAATTAATGGTAAAAATAATCTGCTTTATCATGCTGGGGATATGGTAATAGATTATGAAAAACATACCATAACCATACAGGGGGAAGAGATTCATCTCACCCAGATTGAATTCAAACTTCTGTCTCTCTTGTCAAAAAATTCCGGTAAGGTACTTACCTATACTTTTATAATGGAAAACATATGGGGGCCATACATAGATTCCAATAATCAGATTCTTAGGGTAAACATGGCAAACATCCGTCGTAAGATTGAAAAGAATCCTGCACAGCCTCACTATATTTTTACAGAAATCGGTATCGGTTACCGCATGATTGAGGATGAAAGCGAAAAAGAAATGCAACGTGCATGATTATCTGGCTGTGCCAGAGAGTACCACATCTATGAGATGGGCAATTGGATAACATGCATTTTTTGCTTCTTCCACCGTATTACTTTCATCTCCCAGCTCAATGAGTAATGTTTTCCCACACAGGTGCATATTGTAACGATACTGCTTGATATAAATCTTTCTGGTAAGCCCGGGGTAATACTCCCCGGCAGCTGCCTGCATTTGAAAAGAAAAAGCCAGGTTTTCCATCAGATTGGGATTTTCCAGATAATCTATGGAACCTGTTTTTTTACTTCTGGAAATACCGTTAAAAAACATAAACCTGGCTGTTTTTCTTCCATTCACGTCTACCACCATATCTCTTCCCTGAAGGGCTGAATCCCTGTGTAAATCAATAACTACCTGAATGGAGGGGTTTTCCTGTAATAGTTTTTCAATTGCAGGTAACGACTTAGCATATGCTTCATCTCTGATGGTATCATATTCAACAGTATGATGTAACACTCCATATCCGTATTGTTCTGTCAAAATATTTGTCAAGAAATCCCCTACGCCCACAATACTTTGCGATGAATCTCCCGGAACAGAATCTATAAAAGTTTCTTTTGAATGCGTATGATAAATTAATATCTGTGGTGATGGATTTTCTTTACTAATTGACAAATCCTTGTTAAGTAGTGATTCCACATTGAACAAATCACTCCCGGCAAGTGCATATTTATCTATCACATAAAAAGTTGAAATCAAAGTCTCATAATCAGACATCAGGCTCCAATCATAGGAGGCAACCTTACTGCCCGGTACAAAGGGATTGTTGGCTGCGTTTTCTTGAATCAACAGATCATTCAATGACATGGCTTCCTGTATCATAGCATCTTCCGGCAATTCTCCGGATGCTGATATCATCTGTTGTGGCTTGACTTCATTGACACTTTTTCTATCCGCTGTCTGTTCCTCACCCAATTCTTCTGCGTTTTCTTCTTCGCTGATGAGAGCTGCTTCCATTTGACTTTCGGCATCATTTCCAATAAAAGTAGAACCGATACTTTGACGACTGTAATTGCACAATGGAAGAATGCTCACCAGACTATTTCCAAACAGTAAGGCTGCCCCTTTGTCACTATATATGGTATATGTAAACAAGGGCAGGAAAAGCTTTTGACTTTCCACACCACTCGTCTGAACAATCAAAACAAAAAGCAATAACGCAGATGCTACCAGTCTCTTTATACCTTTTCCACTCGCATTTGAAAAATTCAACCCATCTTCCCCAACTTTCCGGGTATAATTCCCTTTTGCAATATATGCGAAGACGATAGCATTTATCCCAGTTCAAGTGCTATGTTAATGCCCTCAGATACTGTATAACTAACTCGCTTGATCACTGCGTCGATGTCCTTACTGGCCACATACATATTATGCAAATCAGAAAGCGAGTTGCTGCAATCCTCCAGGCATCTATGCTTGTCAGCCTCTCCTGTTCCCTCCAGCATTTTTTCAAATGCATCCAATACAATGGTAGCTGCATCCACTACTGTTGGAACCCCGATGGCTATTACAGGTATGCCCATACTTTCTTCGGTTAAAGCATTTCGATTATTTCCTACACCGGATCCCGGATGAATGCCTGTATTGGTAATCTGTATGGTTCGATTGAGCCTTTTGGTATTTCTGGCAGCCAAGGCATCAATTACCACCATCACCTGTGGCTTTGTCTGTTCTATTACCCCCTTAATAATCTCCGCTGCTTCCATACCTGTTTTTCCCATTACACCAGGCTCAATACTGCTTACAATGTTGATTTTTTCTTTACTATATGCTGCTTTTCCATATTCCTTTACAATATGTCTTGTGATATATAGATTATCCACTACGTGAGGGCCAAGGGCATCTGCTGTTACATCCCTGTTACCAAGACCAACAACCAGGATTTCCTGTTCTTTTCCTGCTTCAGGTATGATCTTCATAAGCTGCTTTGCAATCACTTCAGAGATTTCCCGATGATAGCCTTCATCCGTTTCTAGCATACCCGGTGCTTCAATGGTAATATACGTACCCATTGGCTTTCCCATGGTCTTTGCTCCATTTTTGGTTGTGATTTCCACAAGGGTTACCCTGATATCCTGTTCCTCATCATATTCCTCTTCCATCTTAACGCCTCGAAGGGAACTGTCCGCGTCAGTGATACTCTCTCTGGCCTCCAGTGCCAAGTCTGTTCTTGCTTGAAAACAACTCATTTTTTCTTTCCTTTCCTGCATGTTTTATTGTCTTTTATATTTTTTGCAAAATTTAGGGAATTATGTATTGACATTCAGTAATGCTTCATCTAAAATGATATTTGTATGTTTACATTGGTCGTCCGTGTCTGGCTTTAATGAAACATTTTCTTACAAAGAGATTATTAGAAAATGGGAGGTGTAGATCTTGGCTAATATCAAATCTGCAAAGAAAAGAATTCTTGTAGCACAAACGAAAACTGATAGAAATAAGTCTATCAAATCTGGCGTGAAAACAGCTATGAAAAAAGTGATCATTACAATAGAATCCGGTGATAAAGCAGCTGCTCAGGCAGCTTTACTTACTGCCACCAGTGAAATTGATACTGCTGCTAAAAAGGGAGTATATCATAAAAACAATGCTTCCAGAAAAGTATCCCGTTTAGCTGTTGCTGTAAACAAAATGGCCTAACAAATAATTGCCTGTAAAAGCAAGCATCAAAAAAGCACCCATACCGTCATGTGGGTGCTTTTTTGATGTTTGTTTTATGTAAAATCTGATTAACGTCTGCCGCCGCCGCCTCCATGGCTGACACCGCCTCCGCTAGTATGGCCCCCGGCTCCTCCACCGGAACGTCCTCCACCACCGCTGGTATTTCTTGGTATGACTCTGCTGGTGATATATTTATTAACCAACTCGTCACTTCTTACATTGAACTTAATGCTGCCATTTTCAACATAGGTAGTTGCGGAAGTTGTTTTTGTTCCACTTTTCCCTTTCAAATGCATTCCCATAAAGATTCCTGCCGCCACTAAAGATACTACCAAAAGAGGAAAAACAGATAACTCTATTGCTTCATTTTTACCTGCCATTTCTCTATATACATCATTAATATATGCTGTATATGCCTGGTAAGGATTCATATCAACCTTATCATTAACATCATCCAATACTTTATCAATCATACTGTCTGTATAGTGTTTATACACTCTTCCACAGGTAGAAAGCCAGCTTCCCTTTTCACCAGTATACCAGTTATCCAGTAGAAGTGCACCATCTCCATTTACTGAATCAAATCCATAAAGATTTTCATCATAAAAATCATCTGCATAACGCATCATACAGTCTTCCCAATTACTGTGAGTATCTTCTGTGATTCCATATTTCTCATATAGGGATTCATTGATCGTAACCAATACAATATCACTGCCACACTGTGCTTCACGTTTCGCAATAAGTTCAGTTAGCTTCTTTTCCTCAGTATCAGATAACACTCCGGCATTATCGTACACTCTTTGAGAAGGTGCCTCATTATTTGCTCTTATATATACTTCAGACCCAGACAGCATTTGAATCATCGCAACGCTGCCAGTTAATACAGCTACTATTCCTAATATAATAAATAAAATTTTAAAATAAGAAAAATACTGTTTCACTTTAATCCCCTCCCAATTACAGCATAAGCAATAACTGACGAACCATCATCAGAATTGCAAATAAAGAACAGAATACGGTAGCACTGTATCCAAATACTTTCTGAACCGAAGTGGGAACCTTACCTACTATCTTTCCTGTCTGTCCATTTACATGAAAACGATAATCTTCATTTTTGTATTTGTAATTGTATATCCATACCGGTAAAAGCGTATAGTTTGTATCAGACCTGTTCAGGGTTATCTGATTATTTACTTTACTTGTAAGCCCAATATAACCACTTATACTCTGTTTTAAAATTACTTCAGCATCCTGCTTCGCTTTTGCAACTGCACGTGGCTCACATGCAACGTCATCTTCATTGTATCGTTCTCCAAAGAATCCTGACATATATTCTTCATTGAAATTTACCAATGAACGGTAATCAAATGGCTCCATTAAATCCATAATGACATCCGGCATGGCATCAGATGCATCCACAGGCATCTTATCAAATTCTGTTTCCATATCCCTTAGAATATGATAAACACTGGTTTCCGTATATTCTCTGTCCCCACTCATCCAGGTTCTAATTTTTTTTCCTTCTCCATCATAACAGCCACGTACATGATAGTCATACATCCAGTAAGGGACATACATACCTGTCATTCCATCCAGCTTTACTTCAGACAGAAAGTCTCCAGGTGCAAAAATACAGGACTTAAACTTGTCTCGTAGAAGCTTTTTCACTGCATCTTTACTAAAGTGAAATGGGATCATTAGTTTGGGCAAAAACTGTCCTGAAACTCTCTCGTCAAAAATAATGTAGTTATCACAATAAGGACATTTTGATGCAGAGGTAAACTCATTTATGTGAATTTCACCACCACAATTGATACAAGTTACTAAAGACTGGCTTTCCGTCTTCTTCTCCTGACTGTCGACGCTGTCACAAAAAGGGCAATACATCTTATGGCGTTCAGGACTGTAAATCACATTTCCACTACAATTCTTACATTTGAATATCATACACTCACCCTCTAATAAATTATAGTATTTCTTCCAGATTGCTTACCCATAAACATCTTTTTGTCAGCTTCAACTATACAGTAATCTATGCTTTTGTCCGGATTATATTCCATCAATCCGTATGTCATGGTAAGGTTTATGTTTTCATCATTCCATGCAAAATCCACACTCCTGATATGTTGTTGCATCTTGGTCAAGTAATAATAAGCATCTTCCCCTGTTGCATTATCAAAGATAAAGAGGAATTGTTCTCCTCCCCACCTAGCAATTTTACCTTTATCTTTCATGCTAAGGGATAACTGATAAGCAAGTTGTTTAATCATAATATCACCACAATCATGGCCGTATCTATCATTAATCTTGCTAAAAAAATCAATATCACCAATGGCCGCACATATGTTACTTTTCCCCTCTGACTTTCTTTGTTCCGTCAGTTGTTCAATATACTGTATTATGGTTCTACGATTGAATAAACCTGTAAGCGAATCCTCTGATGCAAAATGCTCCAGTTTTTCCTCCAAGCTGGATAGGTGCTCCTGTGTTTCTTTCATATCCTTTATCAAAATTCCCAGGCAGGAAAATAAGGCGGAAAAAGTAACAAAGTAATTTATTACCTGGAAGATGATAGTTGTTGCGGGCGTAATATCATAAATGGGATCGTACATCCTGGTGTAACCATATAACAACATGCATACCAAAAACAAGATCATGGTATCCAACGCTCTTATCTTAATATTTCCCCACCACGTAGCAAGCTTGATTGCAATCATAACAAAAGCAAAACACTGTACACCGCATTCCCAGCCAAACACAACTACAAAGCATATCATAAACAACATGGTAACCGCATAATGAATCCATAATAACTTTGATGGTTTTACAAAATAACTGACATAAAATCCAATACAATAAAGAATAAAACAAGGAATACAAATCAAAAGTATCACATAATTCCGATTTAAAAATACTGTAAAGAGCAGTGAAAGAAAATAAATGCACATTATGACAGAATGCACCCTGAATATTTTGTTGTTTAAAGAGATCATTCTATTATTCTCATGTTCTACGATATTACAATTGCTATTAAAGTTCATACAATGCAAGCCCCTTATATAAATATTTATACTCTTATATCTTCATTACATCCATTCCTTTAAGAACCTAACAATTTGATTTGATGAAACCGGTTTTGAAAAATAGTAACCTTGTATGTAATCTATACCCAGCTCCTTCATAGCTGAATATTGTTCTTTATTCTCCACTCCTTCTGCTACAATTGATAAACCTAACTCATGTAACATTGCAACTTCATGCCTCATGACAATAGAAGATTTATGATTTGAAAAATACGACATTACCATTTTCTTATCAAACTTAATGGTTTTTACAGGCAAATTAACAACATAACTTAGATTGGAATATCCTGTACCATAATCATCCAATGAAAAAGTGGTTCCGGTCTTGATGAGTTTTTTCATATTATCCAATAAACTCTTTTCGGAATGTAACACCGCTGTTTCCGTGATTTCCAGATTAATCTGAGGTGGAAGAATTCCCCTTTCAGCCATAATGTCCAGAAATACGTCAGCCAGGTTCTTTTGCATACACTGAACTACGGAAAGATTTACATCCACATATTCAATACCAAGCGAGCTGAGTTTTTCCTGATTCATAAAATCACAAGTCTTGGCTAATACACTGTTTCCTAACTCAAGTATCATTCCATTCTCTTCAGCAATAGGAATAAAGGAATCAGGCATAAACAAACGTCCGTCCTCATCTACTATTCTGGCTAAAGCCTCTAGTGCTTGAATCTTACCTCGTTCTATGGAATAAATTGGTTGATAATATACCTGGACTGCATCATGTTCTACAGCCCATTTCAATACCTTTTCAGTTTCTTTTCTCTGATTTCTCTCTGCGATAATCTGGGCATTAATCCTAATACTCATTTTATATACCAGCCTTCTATCCGCGGTCTTTCACAAAATAATGCAGCACGTCCATCAGTTCATTTGCGGAGTTAACAAGCGAACTGTCATCTAAATACGCCACGTGACTTTCTAGCTTAATATACATACCGTTGATACACCAAGGATTTTGAAATCTTGCTTCAATTTTGTTTACTGCATTGATGAGTTCCTTCTCATCTGTATAAAATATAGAGAATGTAGCCATACCTGTTCTATAAATAGATATTTTTTTACCTGTCTGCTTCAAAAAATGAACTATCATACAAAGCAGCTCTCTTCCTCCTTGCATACTAAAATTCTCATTTACAGAATGAATACCTTCTACCCTGAGTGAAGCAATCCAGATCCTCTTTTTGGTATCAAATTGCTTTTGTAGATATTCTGTATAAGCATAGGAATTGTACACATGCACTTCGTTGTCTATATATGCAGTAGGATTCTCCAGCTTAATATACATAAACACCATTGCCACACTCATGGCAAAGCCTACAATCAAAATACTGTTATTGAACATCTGTATCAATGCTGCTAAAACCCAAATTCCAATCAAAAACCAAATGGAGTTGCAAACATACTTACTTATGTTTTTATAAAATACAAAGGTATATAATAATGTAACCAGTAAATAGAAAAATGCACACCAATATGTAATCTGAACACAGAAACCATAGGTATAAACTATAACACCCTCATGATAGATCTGAATAGGGAATAAAATGACAATCACCAATTCACTGATAATAGGAAGCACCCCTAAAAGAGTTCTTGATTTAAGCCAAATGTTTTTCTCATGATGGATTTCAGTAAGTGTATACTGCCATAGAAAAAAGCCCACAAGAACAATTGAAACCAAATATATCTTACATACAAAACTGGTTTCCCATAAGCCAAAGACATCACTCTCCACAATAAAAATGACAGACAGAATGTCAGCAAAAATACTTACTAAAACACTGATATATAAAGCAATATAAGACTTCTGTGTATGCAATCTGATAGCCATTTTTTCTGTCAGTAGTGCTCCTGTCGCACCCATAAGCAATAGTGCTGCTGATTGAAACTGAATACTATATGGCATAATCCTTCTCCCATTGTGGAATTTAACTTATTATACCAAAATTCTGCATATTCCGCAATAAAACAATTTAAAAAACGGACAGTTTTGTAATGAACCGTCCGCTTCTTAATTATCTTTTTTTAACTTCAACCAGTTTGGATCTGTATTTACCAAATATCTTTGTATGATAATAGACTTGCATCTCTTTGACCCTTCTCCACTCATACCATACATACTCAGGGACATCATAAAATTGCCATACTTGCCCGTCAGCTGAAAACTTAATTTCCAATATTTGTTTTTGTGCATCATATCCAGCGCTGCTTATCCCCTCTAACATCATTCTAGAATGTGCAATGGGATGTACCGCTACTATTTCTTCATTTGTGGTATTACGAACCATGAGTCAATCCCCCTTTTTACAAATATAAACGAGCTTATCCTCCTTTCCAGCTCTATTCAAGAACATGTAAACAGTGACATTTTAATATATTTTCATTATGTTAACACCAATGTAGTTCCAACACCTCTTCAATAACTCATCCCGCTGTTCTTTACTGCAGTTCACAAGATACTTGTCCAGGTCAAATTCTTCTATGGGCTTTCCTACTAGAAGCCAGGAGGGGTCTATATTACATTTTTCATATAATACCCTTACTTTATCAATAGTAAGTCCTGTACTTCCACTTTCCAATTTTCTATAGTGCTCGTCAGAAACATTCAGAATCTCTGCAAATTCAGCCTGAGATATTACCAGATTCTGTCTGATTACTTTCAGTCTTTCACCGATTTCTATATTACTGTCCTTTTTTATTCTGCCCATTTGGTATCAACCTCACTTATTTCTTATATCATACCAACATAAAAAAGGGTACAATAGCGCATGTTGTAACCTTTTTTCATGCACTACGTACCCGTAATCAATAAATTTATCTTTCCCTATGCCAGTAAAATATCATGGTTGATTGTTTCATCAAATATTTCTCTGAAATGACTCATATCCTTAGATACAGCAAGAACCCATCTCTCTATTTCCTGAAAGAAGGTCTGACACCGGAATCTGCGGTGCCAGACCTTCTGTTGTATATTCTCCGTAATTCTAAATCACATAATTATCTGCAGTTTCTCTTTGCCAATCAACCAGGTCAGCAAGCGTGACCTGATCCACTACATCAGAAATTGCATCATTCAATTTCTTCCACAATCTTAAGGTTGCACAACAGTCCTGTCTATCACACTGGTTAACTTCATCCTCAAGGCATACTACTGGAGCAAGACTTCCTTCTGTGAGACGAAGTATCGCTCCTACCGTGTAATCCTTTGGTTCCTTTGTTAATCTATACCCACCCTGGGGTCCTCTTACACTTTTCACATATGCGGCTTTGTGAAGTGTCGATATAATCTGTTCCAGATACTTGTCCGATATTTCTTGACGTGCAGCAATATCCTTAACACTTACTGGATTAGTTCCTGTATTCATGGCCAGATCGATCATCAGACGTAATGCGTATCTTCCTTTAGTTGATATTTTCATAATCATTTCGCCCCTTGCTATATAT
>DATERV010000114.1:0-44933 GCA_035271185.1 Lachnospiraceae bacterium
CAATAGAGCAATATCTAGATAAGGCATATAGTTTTCTAGTAAAGATTATTCATATGGGATTGATTGACATCTGATAGAAACCGGATATTCCATATTGAAGACGCAGTTTCAAATAAAATGCCAGGGATTATTAAAATTGAAGGGTAAGAAAAATGAAGAAAAAATGGATTAGTATATCATTGTTAGTGGTTAGTATAGTGCTTGTTATTGTTTATTTTGCAGTTATGTTTTTTGAGATTACTCATTTTAATCCCTATAATACCGGCGTGCCATTTTTCCTAGACAGGGTTCTTGAATTCCTGGTGCCTGTAGTCATCTGCTTAGTCATCCGTCACAAGATTAAAAAAAGAGAATGAGATTCATTTAGTTATTGAGTCAGGAATTATGTAAAAAACGTTATGAATTCTTTGGGGGAATCAAATATGGCTATTTCAAAAGTAAAAGCAATTTTTCAGGAGGATGTTCATATTGTATGGGAAATAGTGACTTCTCTTGATCATTATTCATGGAGAAGTGATTTAGGTAAAATAGAAGTATTGAATGAAAAGCAATTTGTTGAATATACAAAAGAAGGATATGCAACGACTTTTACGGTTACCCTTACCCAACCCTACAGGCGTTGGGAGTTTGACATGGAAAACGACAATATGAAAGGACACTGGATTGGTATATTTGCTCAGAAAGATACAAAAACGGAAGTGGATTTTACGGAGGATGTAGTTGCCAAAAAGGTTTTCATGAAACCATTTGTGAAAGCATACCTTAAAAAACAGCAGGCACAATATGTATCAGATTTGAAGAAAGCCCTCTCTTAACAATAGTTATATAGGTTTATTTTGGTATAAGGGCATCATTTACAAATTTTATAAAGTGAAAAATAATAAACATCATATACAAAGCCAATCGCCTTACCGTCATTATGTGATAAGACGAACGGTATGATCTTAATAAAGATTCAATCCTACCGTCGAAGTGTCAAAAGTCGAACGGTATAAACCGGTCAATCAACCAAATCTACCGCCATCCCATCAAAAGTATACCAAAAACAAACAAGAATATTAATTGCTACTTAAAACCAAAAGGTACTAGGATTTGTATCCTAGTACCTTTTGGTCGACTATCTGAGTCTTATATGAATTACCATTGAAGACTTTTTTTGTTCTGCTCTTATGACTGTGACAATCAGTAAGACGGTTTCATTTCGATTCGCCTTAATAATTGTAAAAGTTATATCCACGTTGTAATAGCTCAGCACGCTGTTGCTCAATCACAGATTGGAAATCAGGAGTAGTAAAGAAATCAGCGTTATGAATACAGCTATTGGATGTTTGGGGTATAGATGATGTAACTGTTCCATCAGGGTTCTGTGTAATCACTGTGGAGCCCTGTTGCAAGGAAACATCTTCAATAAGTGCTAAGGTCAGTACACCAGGCACTTTGAATGGACAATCTACACAAGCTGGAAGGTTGGAATATGCACAGACATCACCGGAATAGTGTATATCACATGTTGTAGTGGGTTGTGTGCCTTCTGCAAAATACTCTGTAAAGATATTACCCTCGATGGCATCACATAACCCTGGAATGGGAAGCTTGCCGGATTGTGAGCAGACAGCTACCTGTACAATTCCATCGGGAATAGAGAAGCTTTGGTTTGGTAAATCCGTATGAACTTGAGACATAACTGCACGCCATAACTTCTTCGCTAATCCGGTTTCTCCATTTTTACTGTTTAGTTGCACATTGTTATCATAACCGGCCCATACTGCAGCTGTATAATAAGGAGTGTATCCTACAAACCAGACATCCTTATTATCAGAGGTGGTACCTGTTTTACCAGCGATAGCCATTCCACCAAAATTGACTGAGGTTCCTGTACCAATGGTTACGGTATCTACCATGGCATCAGTCAGTAGAAATGCAGTAGTATCTTTCAATACCTGTCTTGTTGCAGGCTGCGTATTGTCTAAGATAACATTTCCATCAGCATCAAGTACTCTGGTATAGAGTTTTGGTGTATTATAAATACCACCGTTTGCAATGGTTGCATAAGAAGCACATAGCTCTAAATTAGTGACTCCCTTACTGATACCACCTAATGCCATAGGTTGATAGCAGTCATTAATCTCTGTAAGTGATTTAAATCCAAACTTCTCTAGATAATCAAATCCTAATTTGGGGGTAATCTGAGTTAAACACTTCACAGTAACAACATTCATGGAACGCCAGATACCTTTACGAATAGTAGTTAGGCCTTCGTATCCTGTCTTATACCAGTTATTAACAGGTGTTCCGTTACTGTAATTAAAGGGAGCATCATTAATCACTGTAGCCAAGGTCATACCGGCGCTGTCTAGTGCAGGTGCATAAGTGGAAACCAACTTAAATGTAGAACCGGGCTGCCTGGTGGTAGTGCTTGCTCGATTTAGTGTACGGCTGCCTTCCTTAGCTCCACGTCCACCAATCATAGCCACTACATGTCCGGTGCGCTGATCTAATATAGATAGAGAAACCTGGGGTTGAGGTGTAATGGAGATACTTTCATCCGCTTCAGAATCATTTGGTCCAATAACCGCTGCCTTATATGTTTCAATAGCAGCATAAGCATCCTCTACAGAATTGAAGATAAGGTTAAATTTTTTATCCTGATTTTCTACAAACCAGGTTTTCATCATTTCTCTACTATAGTTGACATAATCACCGGAAGCAGTTTTTACTGTGAGAGCATAATCCAAATACCACTTTACATTTTCAGGATAATTATCCGGATTGGAGAATACCTCGTCTGCTATAGACTGGATTTTAGGATCCAGTGTGGATTCAATCCGAAGACCACCACTATAAAGTGAGGTACTGGCCTGTGCTGCACTATATCCAGCAACATCTATCAAGTCACGGTAAACTTCCTCTGTCAGGGCATCTACAAAGTAGGAGCTGACGGACTCACTGATAACAGACACATTGATTTCCTGTATACGGGAATAGACATCGTCCACCATAGCTTCATCATATTCTGCCTGTGTAATATAACCTTGTTCCAGCATTTTATCCAGAACACGCTGTCTTCTTTCTGTATTGTTGTCCGGGTGGGAGATCGGATTCCACTTGGACGGATTTTGGGTAATGGCAGCAATGACTGCACATTCAGAAAGAGAAAGTTCACTTACATCCTTGTTAAAATAGCGCAGAGATGCAGCCTGTACACCTAAGGTGTTTTGTCCTAAGTTAATGGTATTCATATACCGAAGTAAAATTTCCTGCTTGCTCAGTTTCTTTGTTATTTCCAGAGCAAGGTATTGTTCCTGAAATTTACGCTGTAATTTTTCTATCATACCATCTTCATTTACCCAGTTTGTAAATATAGTATTCTTTAATAACTGCTGGGTTATGGTACTGGCACCTTCTGCTCTTTTAAATCCTGATTTTACATAAGTAAAGCCAGCACGGATAATACCCTTGATATCAATGCCGTTATGCTCATAAAAACGTTCATCCTCAATTGCAACGAATGCATCCGCCAGGTCCTGCGGTATTTTATCCATTGTAACCTGAACACGATTGGAATTGGTTGCTACCAGCTTATCTATCTGATTGCCCTCGCAATCGTATACAAAGGTGGAAAAGCCTACCGGAGCTACATCATTTACATTAATGTCCGGAGCCGAAGCTATAATGCCTTTGAAAGCACCAATGCCGGCTGATACACCTATAATACCTACAGCTATAATACCTATTAAAAGCACCTTTACAAAGGTAAAAGTTATTTTCTTGCCCCATTTGGAGGATTTAGAAGTCAACTCTTTCTGCTTTGCACGGACGCCTCTTTTTCCGTAATTCATATTTAGTTCACCTTTCTGTCTGCGATTCAGACTATGCTTAAAGCATTATACCAAAAAAAGCGTGGTAAATAAAGGTTTTTATTTTATATTAAGAATTGTTCACTAAAAAATTCGTTTTATGCTATACTCATACAAAAGTAATGAGTAGTCGACGAAAAAGACAGGACAGTATTAGGTGTAAATCCTTTTCATGTGAAAAATGATGTTACGACAATGACTTGGAGGAGCTTAAGTGGAGAAACAGAATAAAGATACCTATATAAAAGATGCCTATAGAGTCATCATAGAAGAGGGAGAGGGAGAAATTGTGGAAAAGAAATCACGATTTCTTGCTACGGTAAAAAAGGTAGAAACGGAAGAAGAAGCTGTGGCTTTTGTGGATAGCATGAAAAAGAAGTACTGGGATGCTTCCCACAATTGCTCAGCGATGGTATTGGGAGGGCAGGTGAAGCTTACCCGCTTTAGTGATGATGGAGAACCTTCCGGGACTGCAGGAAGACCAATGCTTGAGGTGCTTTTAGGAGAAAATATAAGTAATGTGGCGGTAGTGGTTACAAGGTATTTTGGTGGTACTCTGTTGGGGACAGGGGGGCTGGTGAGAGCATATACCCAAGCTACAAAAGAAGGACTTGCCGCCTGCAGAATCGGATGTATGCGTCCCGGCGTGCGTATGAAGCTTGTAACAGATTACAACAATATCGGGAAAATTTTGTATCTATTAGGAGAGAGAAATCTTGTTCCGGAAAATAGTGAATATACAGATATTGTATGTCTTTATCTGCTAGTTCCAGTAGAATGGAAGGAAGAACTGATGAAGGAATTTACTGAGGTGACAGCAGGAAAAGTTGACGTAGAAATTCTACAAGAAGCATATTACATTGACAAAGAGTGAACCCGTGGTTACAATTAGGGTTGAAAAATAATCCTTTAGAAAGGTGGTGGTTTTTATGAAGTCGCACAGTAAGCAGCATGGTACAGATAACCCTCTTCCTGCCCGATGCATGAAGACCCTACTTACAACTAAAGGAGATAACAGAATATGGATGAAATCAAAGAATTACTAGCAAACTGCCAGTATACTACTCTGCGCCAAAAAGTGGCAGAAATGAACGAAGCGGATGTTGCTGCAATTTTAGAGCAGTTGGAAGAAGATAACATGTTGAAGGTGTTTCGCATTCTTCCAAAGCACCTGGCAGCCGATGTTTTTTCATACCTTGAAGTAGAAAACCAACAGATGATCATTACTTCACTTTCTGAGCGTGATGCAGCTATCATCATTGATAACTTGATGGCTGATGATGCTACTGATTTATTAGAAGAGATGCCTGCTAACATTGTAAAAAAGCTGTTGGTAAATGCCAGTCCCGAAACCAGAAGAGATATTAACCATCTGTTAAGATACCCGGAAGATTCTGCCGGAAGTATCATGACTGTGGAGTATGTGGATTTAAAAGAAAACCTTACGGTGGAAGAAGCGATTGCACGTATCCGAAAGGTTGGTGTGGACAGTGAAACCATTAATATCTGCTATGTACTGGATTCCCAAAGAAGGCTGTTAGGTACCGTAGCCTTAAGATACCTGCTGTTAAGTGCCCCAGATGAAGTCATTGGGGACATTATGAATGAGAATGTTATTGCAATCAACACCCTGTTGGACCAGGAAGTGGTTGCAACAAAATTTAAGAAATATGACTTTACCACCATGCCGGTTGTGGATAATGAGAACAGACTGGTTGGTATTATTACCGTAGATGATATCGTGGATATCATGGAAGAAGAGGCCACAGAGGATATTGAAAAGATGGCAGCTATCATTCCATCCGATAAGCCCTATATGAAGACAAGTATATTTGAAACCTTTCGGAAAAGAATTCCCTGGCTTTTGCTGCTAATGGTTTCGGCCACTTTTACAGGTCAGATTATCAGTCACTTTGAAGATGCACTGAGCACCTGCGCCATTTTGATTATGTTTATTCCTATGTTGATGGATACAGGCGGAAATGCAGGAGGACAAGCCAGTGTTACAATCATTCGTGGGCTTTCCTTAGGAGAAATTGGGTATAAGGATACTTATAGAATTATATGGAAAGAGTTTAGAGTTTCTTTCTTATGCGGAATCACACTGGCAGCTGCCAATTTTCTGAAGCTGTTGTTACTTGACAGAGTTGGGGTGGCAGTTGCCCTGGTAGTGTGTTTAACGCTTGTTATAGTAGTCATGCTTGCCAAACTGATAGGCTGCACTCTTCCTGTACTGGCAAAGCGGCTGGGATTTGACCCGGCAGTTATGGCAAGCCCATTTATAACTACGATTGTGGATGCGTTATCTCTGATAGTTTATTTCCAGTTTGCATTACACATTCTGGATCTGTAAAAAATCAAATTGAGACATATATAGATGGTAATATTCACCTTTTTGCTGAATCAGTTCGTCGTGGGTTCCTTTTTCCAGGATGGAGCCCTTATCCACATACATGATGCAGTCGGCATTCTTTATGGTAGAAAGCCGATGTGCAATAATGAAGGAGGTTCTGCCCTTCAGAAGACGGTTTAGTCCTTTCTGAAGCAGGATCTCCGTTTCTGTATCTATACTGGAAGTGGCTTCATCCAATATGAGAATCCGGGGATTTGCTAAAAGTGCTCTGGCGAAAGAAATCAATTGTCGCTGTCCAGCGGAAAGTCTGCTTCCTCTCTCATTTACTTCTGTCTGATAACCTTTTTCTGTTTCCATAATAAAATCATGAGCACAAACAGTTTTAGCTGCTGTAACCACTTCTTCGTCTGTGGCGGACATATTCCCGTAACGGATATTGTCCATAATGGTACCGGAAAAGATAAAGGAATCCTGCATCATGATACCCATCTGGGTACGAAGGGTATACAAAGTCACTTTTGAAATATCTGTTCCATCAATCAGAATCTTTCCGGAATCCACGTTATAGAAACGGCTGATGAGATTGACAATGGTGGATTTACCAGCACCGGTGGGGCCCACTATGGCATATGTTTCACCCTGATGAGCTGAAAAGTTGATGGAATCCAATATTTTGTGCCCTTCTTCATAACTGAAGCACACATTTTCAAAGGTAATGTCACCATGAATGGGAGGCATATCTACTGCATCCGGAGCATCTTTTACCCAGACAGGTTCATCAATGGTTTCAAAAATTCTTTCCAGGTAGGAGATGGCAGTCAGCAGTGAATTGTAGAAGCCTGCAAGGGTATTAATGGGCTGCCAGAACCGACTGATATAAGCAGTAAAAGCAATCAGCACACCGATTGTAAGGTCAGCAGATGGAGCCAGGATAAATCGAACACCAAGCACAAAGACAAAGGAAGTAGTAATAGTGGAAATGATATCTACACTGGGTCCCATGGTAAAATTAAATTTAACTGCACGCATCCAGGCCTTCCGATAATTTTTACTCAGCTTATTAAAAATATCTGTATTTTCATTTTCCCTGACAAAGGACTGGGTAATGCGAATGCCATTGATACTTTCCGCAATGTAGGCATTCAGGTTGGATTGCTTGTTACTTTGAATCTGCCATGCTTTACGCTGTCTTTTTTTAATAAATATGATAACCAATGCAAGGAGAGGTAACCCGCATAGGCAGACCAGTGTGAGACGCACATCCTCTATAAGCATAAAAATCAATATAAAAATTAGATTGCACAGGTCAGTGAAGGTATTTACAATACCATTGCTCAACAGGTCACTTAAGCTATTCACATAGTTAACAACCCTGACCTGAATTTTTCCATGAGGTTTGTCATCAAAATAAGAAAAGGGCAGTTCCTGAAGATGACTGAAAATATCAGAACGTAAGTCATGGATAATACTCTGACCGATGGCACTCATATTTTTGATTTTCATACGGAGTGAAAAAGCGGAGTAGCAGGCAATCAAAAAGGTAAGAAAACCATAAAGTACGATGGACGTCATATCTTTCCCGGGAATGCTGTAGTCCATGATCTGTTGGAAAAAGATAGGGACCAGCATGGTAAGGGCAGAGGAGGAAAGCATCAGTGCAACTACAAAGAGCATCTGCTTCTTATAGGGGTTTATGTATCCTGCCAGTCTTTTCAACTGACCGAAATCAAAGCTGTCCTGTAGGACTTCATCCATATCATATCTGTTTCGGGCCATATTATTTTCCTCCTTTCTGTAAAAGTTCCTTGGGAATCTCTCCATATTGATTATGGAAGGCAGTCGCATAATAACCGCCCTTTTCTAATAGGGTGTCATGTGTTCCCTGTTCTATGATGCGCCCCTTATCCATTACTAAAATCAGGTCAGCATCCTTTATGGAGGAGATTCGGTAAGCAATGATAAAAATGGTACAATTCTTTTCGATTTTGTTTAGTTGTTTTTGAATATAGCTTTCTGTTTCCATATCTACAGCAGAAGTGGTATCGTCCAAAATCAGAATGGAAGGCTTTTTTAACAATGCTCTGGCAAGAGAAATACGCTGCTTTTGCCCACCGGAAAGACCTACCCCTCTTTCTCCCACGATGGTGTCATACCCCTCCGGCATTTCCATAATAAAGTGATTGGCATCTGCCATAATAGCAGCTTTTTTAACTTCCTCAAAGGAACAGTCTGGCCTTCCGTACGCAATATTCCCTTCGATGGTGTCTGAAAACAAGAAGACATCCTGCATAGCCATACCAATATTGTCCCGTAGATGATACAAATCCATATTCCCTACATCAGTGCCATCCACTAAAACCTCTCCCGAGGTGGTGTCATAGAACCTGCAGAGCAGATTCATGATGGTGGATTTGCCAGAGCCGGTAGAACCAATAATACCCACAGTCTGTCCGGGCTTTACCTTGAAGTTGATATCCATAATGATGTCTTCATCATCAGCACGATAGGAGACATCTCTAAACTCCACTGCACCAGCCAGTTTTTTCACAATACCTGTGGAAGGTGTCTTGACAGAAGGCTCTTCACTGTAGGTAGCATAAATTTTTTCGACGGAGGTAATAAAGTTACTGATATCATTTACCAGCCAGCCAGCCAGCCATACGTAAGGGGTTATTGAGCATCCATAGGTACCCGTTTACCGTTACCAGAGCGCCCGGTGTGATTTCTTCATTGATTACCATATAGCCACCATAAATCATTAGGATGATATTCAGGGCATAGGCAAGAATTTCAAAGATGGGTACATATTTCATCCATATATGAGAAGCATCAATCTGTGCATTCCGAAAGCCATCATTTTCTTTAGTGAATTTTTCAATTTCGAAGTCTTCTTTGGAAAAGGCACGAACCACCCTGTTACCACTAACATTTTCCTGAACAAATGCATTTAAGGAAGAAAAACAGTTTCTGTTTCTTTTGAAGGCAGGCTTTACTTCTTTTGACTGTTTATAGGTACAAAATGCAGTAAAAGGAAGCACCACCAACATGCAAAGAGCAAGCTTCACATTAACAGTAAAAATCATGAACAGGGCAAAGCAAAACATCAGTACACTTTCCAAGGTCATATAGATGACAAAGGCCACGAAATGGCGGATGGCATCCATATCACCGGTCTGACGGCTCATTAAATCCCCTGTCCTCTTTTTGTTATAAAAACTGAAGTCTTTTAGCAAAAGTTTCCGATATACCTTGTCACGCATATCGTACAAAAGCCCCTGGGAAGCAGTCTCAAAGACAATTTGATAAAAGAATCGCATTGTCCCTCGAATCAAAGTAATGCCTAAGATGCAGCCAATCAGAGGAAAGAGTAGATTGCTGGCTCCACCCAGGATAACATCATCCACAATCACACCTGATATGTAGGGGTTTACAATGTTAAGGGCTGTGATGATGATGGTAAGTAAAATTCCGAGAGCCATTCGCTTTCGGTATTTTTTTAGAAAGGTTAGGAACCATTTCATTGGTGTCATTTTTTTACCTCCTGATAAAAAAGCGCCGCGAAAACCGTATTGCGGCGAATATGCTTATACTATCATTTTCGGAAGAAAAGGAAATGGAATATCTTGTATCAATTTGGTGTAATTTTGTAAAACTTTCTAAATACTATTTTACATTTTGGATGGATGCATATAAAATAGGAAGTAAGAATAGAGGGAGATAAGTAATGAAACAAGACGAAACAGAAGTATTGATTGAGGATTTGAATCCCACTTTTTTATTTACCTGGAAGGGCAGACGTATAAAGGATGAGAAGTTTTATCATTGCCACGACTATTTGGAAATTGCCTTTATGATGTCCGGAGTAGGAAAATACAGAATAGATGAGAAGGTTTATGATGTGGGAGAAGGGGATCTGATGCTTTTTAATCCGGGAACCTATCACCAGTGTCTGGTCACAGATGCCACTAACTCATTGACAGAATTCTTTGTGGGAGCTTCCGATATTCATTTTAAGAACCTTCCGGAAAATTGTATGCCATTACCCAAGGAGGGCATAATTGTAAATACCACCGGAGAGTTTAGACAGAAATTATTTAAAATATGTGCTTCCATGGAGGCTGAAAATGCAATCTGCTGGCAGGGAAGATATTTCATGATGAAGACATATCTGATGCAGCTGATTTTGTTGATTGTAAAACAGCAGTTCACCCCGGTGGAGTTGAAGACAGGTTATGCCTTTGAGTCTGTGAATAAGAAGTATGTAGTGGAACAGATTGTAAACTACTTTGAAGATCATTATGCGGATAAGATATCTTTGGACCAGATAGCTGAAAATATGTATTTAAGTCCTTTTTATATTTCGAAAATTTTCAAGAGTGAAACCGGTGATACCCCCATCAGGCACCTGATTAATATTCGATTAGAGAAAGCCATGGAACTTTTGCAGAAGGGATTTACAGGCAGTATAAAGGAAGTGGCTGTATCCGTTGGGTATGAGGATGCCTATCATTTTAGTAAGCTTTTTAAAAAGAGATATGGTATTCCTCCATCCAAAGTATCCGGTAAAGTTTGATACTTTTTTATCAGCATGTTTTTTTTCAATACAAAGATTGCAATGATTGTAGAATTTGCTACAATCTGTATACAGGAAAGTAAATAATGTTCCGGAGGTTGAAATAATGAGATATTTTTTTGATGCAAAAGTTGAAAAGAAAGAAAAAGGATACATGATTCAGATTCCTTTTAATGTTTGGGAGGTGTGTAGTCAGCGTGAAGTGATTCAGGCTGATATCGTGTTGGACAATCAGATTATTGATTGCGAACTGCTTCCAAAAGAAAAAGGAAATTATGAGATACATGTAGAGGATGAGGATGCCATTCATGTAGACCTTACCCAGACACATAAGATATTATTACATGTAAGCGGCAGTCTGATAAGAATGGATCAGAACTCACCTTACAGCTTTGAAAAACCAATACGTAAGGTTGACAGTATGGAAGTAATCATTCAGCCGGAGGATGGCCTTTGTGGTCAAACCTGCGTGGCTATGCTTGCAGGTGTGACCATTGCAGATGTCATTCGCGTTATGGACTGCAGGGAGTGGCAGGGCACCATGGGACGTATGATTTCCGCGTTGAATTACTATGGTATTGATCACAGTGATGTGATTACTTATACAGAAGGTAAAGACTGCGTTTTGCCTAAGTGCTGCATCATGATGGAGCGAATGGGTCGGTTCTGTCATTATCTGATACAGTTTAACGGCAAATATTATGATCCTAACCTTGGCGTCATGGAAGAGTACGATATGCATAAGCTCTTAGGATATCTGGAAATAAAATGTGATTAATGTTAAGAAAGGATGTAGCTGCTGGGTAGCATCCTTTTTTTATACCGGATAAACCAAATAAAGTTTATTTCCTATCATTAAAATTTATGTTATAATATCCTTGGTAGATTTAGCCATAATACTTTATGCGAGGAGAGGATAGAAGTATGGATAGTAATAATATAAATAACGGAGAAACAAGTAACACAGATAATGGGTATTATGCCGACAGTTCTTTTGAACCACAGAGTCAGTATACTACATATACCGGTACAGCGGTTGCTTCCCCTATCATTGAAGAGAGCAAGAAAGGGAGAGGTTTTGTTGGAGCACTGATTGGAGCACTGATAGGTGGAGTTTTATGGACGGCTATTGGCTGCTTAGGTTATATTTCGGGCTGGATTGCAATTCTCATTTTCTTTCTTGCACAATTTGGGTATAAGAAGTTGACAGGAAAGATGGACAAATTTGGAGTTATCATTTCGCTGGTGCTAGGGCTTTTGATGATTATCCCTGCTACTTATGCTGCATATGGTTTTGGGTTCTATACAGATTTGAACAAGGCATTCGATAATCGCTTTACATATATGGAAGTGTTATCTAATTTACCACAGTATATGGAACGATATGATTCATGGGGACCCTTTTTGGGCAACCTGGGAATGGGGTATCTGTTTACAGGTGTAGCTGCCATATATATGGGTTCATCTACTTACGGAAATAAGGCAAAAGCCAAGAAAGAAGCCAAAAAAAATGCTATGAATAAAGAGAATATAAAATAAATATAAAATCGTCTTATTTGGCAAAAAGTGAGAAAACAATAAAAAAAACAAGAATAAAAGAGCATAAGTGAGAGAAATCATATATAAGTGACTGTGCATGCGGTTGAAAAAAACTGCATATAAAACTAATATATCACTTAGGAATTAGCACTCAACACGGCCGAGTGCTAGCAATATGAAACAGACGAATATGAAGGAGGCAATCAATATGAAATTAATACCATTAGGTGACAGAGTTGTTTTGAAACAGCTTGTAGCAGAAGAAACTACAAAATCCGGTATTGTTCTTCCGGGTCAGAATAAAGAAAAGCCACAGCAGGCAGAAGTTGTTGCAGTTGGACCGGGCGGTTGCGTAGATGGAAAAGAAATCAAGATGGAAGTTAAGACCGGCGATCAGGTTATCTATTCCAAATATGCAGGAACAGATGTGAAAATTGAAGAAGAAGAATACATCATTGTAAAGCAGAGTGATATTTTGGCTGTAATTCAGTAAGACTAAATTAAGAAAATAGTATGGAGGCGTAACTATTATGGCAAAAGAGATTAAGTATGGTGCAGAAGCCCGTACAGCATTAGGAAAAGGTGTTGACCAACTGGCTAATACCGTGAGAGTAACGTTAGGACCTAAAGGAAGAAATGTAGTATTAGATAAGTCTTTTGGCTCACCACTCATTACCAATGATGGTGTTACCATTGCAAAGGAAATTGAGTTGAAAGATCCATTTGAAAACATGGGTGCACAGCTGGTAAAGGAAGTAGCTACCAAGACCAACGATGTAGCAGGTGATGGTACTACAACAGCTACTGTTTTGGCTCAGGCTATGATTAATGCAGGTATGAAGAATCTGGAAGCCGGTGCTAATCCTATTATCCTGAGAAAAGGTATGAGAAAAGCAACTGATTGTGCAGTGGAAGCGATTCTCAAAATGAGCGCTAAGGTAAATGGTAAAGAGCAAATTGCAAGAGTAGCAGCTATTTCTGCAGGGGATGACACTGTTGGACAGCTGGTAGCTGATGCAATGGAGAAGGTTTCCAATGATGGTGTCATTACCATTGAAGAAAGCAAGACTATGCAGACTGAACTTGACCTGGTAGAAGGTATGCAGTTTGACAGAGGATATATTTCCGCATATATGGCAACAGATATGGATAAAATGGAAGCAGTTCTGGATAATCCATATATCTTGATTACGGATAAAAAGATTTCCAATATCCAGGAAATCCTACCCCTGCTTGAGCAGATTGTACAGTCAGGATCCAAACTGTTAATTATTGCCGAGGATGTGGAAGGGGAAGCCCTGACCACTCTGATTGTCAATAAATTGCGTGGAACATTCAATGTAGTAGCAGTAAAGGCTCCCGGCTATGGTGACAGAAGAAAAGCTATGCTGGAGGATATCGCTATTCTGACCGGTGGTCAGGTAATCAGTGCAGATCTTGGACTGGAATTGAAAGATACCACCATACAGCAGTTAGGCCGTGCTAAATCTGTTAAGGTACAGAAAGAAAATACCGTAATTGTAGATGGTGAAGGCGATAAAGATGCTATCAAAGCCCGTATTTCCCAGATCAAGATACAGATTGAAGAAACAACTTCAGATTTTGATAAAGAGAAACTCCAGGAAAGACTTGCAAAGCTAGCAGGTGGCGTAGCAGTCATCCGTGTAGGTGCTGCAACCGAAACAGAGATGAAAGAAGCAAAGCTTCGTCTGGAAGATGCTTTGGCAGCTACCAGAGCAGCAGTAGAAGAAGGTATCATCTGTGGTGGTGGTTCTGCTTATATCCACGCATCAAAGGATGTAGAAAAACTACGTGACACCCTGGAAGGTGATGAAAAAACAGGTGCCAACATTGTTTTGAAGGCACTGGAATCTCCTCTGTACTACATTGCAATGAATGCCGGCTTAGAAGGCAGTGTTATTGTCAATAAGGTAAAGGAACTTCAAACCGGAATGGGCTTTGATGCTCTGAAGGAAGAATATGTAGATATGGTGAAGGATGGTATTCTGGATCCTTCCAAGGTGACAAGAACTGCTCTGCAGAATGCAACAAGTGTTGCTTCCACACTCCTTACCACAGAATCCGTTGTTGCAACCATCAAGGAAGATATTCCGCAGATGCCTGCAGGCGGAGGAATGGGCGGTATGATGTAATTTCACGTGAAAGCGTGATGCTATATAGCTTAAAGAGGGGAATTGACTCGAAAGAGTATGTTCCCTTCTTTTTTATTCTTTTTGTAATAAGTTGAAAAATAGCATTGACAATTTGCATCAAGTCCTCTATAGTGATATATGACTTAGACGCATTAACGCTTTTAAGCGCTAAAGCATCAAGTGGTCAGGAGGAAGAAGAGTGAAAAAATTATTGGCTTTGGTACTTACCACAGCAATGAGTGTGATGATGCTAACCGGATGTGGTGCAACTGAAGGTACCGGTGCAGCAGATGGTTCGGTAGCAGATGGAAAAGTATATAAGATTGGCATTTGCCAATTATTAGAGCATGAAGCTCTAGATCAGGCAACCCAGGGATTTAAGGATGCAACAATCGAATTCTTTGGAGAGGGAAATGTAGAATTTAATTTTCAGAATGCACAGGGAGAACAGCCGAATGCAACAACCATTTGTAATGCTTTTGTCGCAGACAAGGTGGATTTGATTCTAGCAAATGCAACCATACCACTTCAGGCAGCTGCTTCAGCAACAGCAACCATTCCCATTCTGGGAACATCTGTAACGGATTATGGTGCAGCTCTGGATATTTCAGACTGGATAGGTGTAAGTGGAAAAAATGTATCAGGTACCTCTGATCTGGCTCCGTTAGCTGAACAGGAGAATATGTTGTTAGAGTTATGTCCGGATGTAAAAACAGTAGCTATCGTATATTGCTCTGCAGAAGTGAACTCCGTATACCAAGCAAAGAAATTTGCGGAGTATCTGACAGAGGATGGTATTGCATACAAAGAGTATTCAGCGGCCGATTCCAATGAAATTCAGACAATTGTAACCAATGCGGTTTTAGAATGTGATGTAATTTATATTCCTACCGACAATACCATGGCATCTAGCACAGAAGCAATTCACAACATAGCTTTTCCGGCAGGTGTTCCTATTATTGCTGGAGAAGAGGGGCTTTGTAAGGGATGCGGTATTGCCACCCTTTCAATCAGCTATTATGATATTGGATATGCAACCGGTAAGATGGCATATGAGATTCTGGTGAACGGTGCTGATATTTCATCAATGGAAGTACAGTATGCCCCCAAAGTAACCAAGGAATATAATGCTGCTCTCTGTGATGCACTTGGTATCAAAGTACCGGATGATTATATAGCTATGACTGTGGAAGACTAATACTGATACGTTGGTATTTAGAATGAATAGAGGGGATAGGGATGCTAAAGGCATCCCTATTGCCTGTTTATTACGGAGGAAAATTTATGTTAGCAGGACTTAATTTTATGTCCCTGATCAATGCACTGCCGGGTAGTATCGCGCAGGGACTTATTTGGGGAATTATGGCATTGGGAGTGTATATTACTTTCAGACTACTGGATTTTGCAGACTTGACTGTGGATGGTTCCATTGCTATCGGTGGAGCTGTTGTTGTAATGCTGATTAAAGGAGGCATGTCACCATGGCTTGCACTTATTTTTGCTTTTCTGGCCGGCATGATGGCGGGATTGATAACGGGTATCCTACATACCATGTTGGGAATTCCAGGAATACTGGCAAGTATTCTGACACAGATTTCTTTGTATTCCATTAACTACAATATAATGGGAAAGGCATCAAATCAAGCAGTCAGCGTAGACAAATATCCTTTGGTGGCATCAATTCGGTATGTGAATTCCCAGGGAATGGACAAGGTGATTTTTTTTGTTGGACTGATCTTAGGAATTCTTTTATTGGTAGTAGCAACGTATTGGTTTTTCGGTACAGAGATAGGCCAGTCAATTCGAGCAACTGGTTGTAACGAGAAAATGTCCAGAGCACAAGGAATCAACACCAATTTTATTAAAGTATTGGCACTTATGATTTCTAATGGCTTTGTAGGCCTTTGCGGTGGAATTTATGCACAGTACCAGGGAGCATCTGATGTGAATATGGGTCGTGGTGCTATCGTAATCGGACTGGCAGCCGTTATTATAGGGGAGGTTCTATTAGGTAAATTCTGTTCAAAACGAAAAATGGCATTTGCATTTACACTGATTTCAGTTATCATTGGAGCCATTCTTTATTATATTGTTTATACAGTTGTCATTTGGCTGAAGATGCCGTCCGAAAACATGAAGCTGTTTTCAGCAGTGATTGTAGCCATTTTCCTTTCCATTCCTTATTTGAAGGGGAAGTATTCCAAGAAAGGAGTGAAGAAGAATGCTTAAATATATGTTAGAAATATGTGATGTCTATAAGACATTCAATCCCGGAACCATTAATGAGAAGGTTGCACTGGATGGAGTGAACCTGCAATTAAAGCAGGGTGATTTTGTTACAATTATCGGTGGAAACGGAGCAGGAAAGTCTACTGCCCTGAATGCAGTTGCAGGGGTGTGGTCGGTGGATTTGGGTAAAATTATAATTGGGGGAAGAGATGTTACAAAGCTCTCAGAACATAAGCGTGCTCCTTTTCTGGGACGTGTCTTTCAAGATCCCATGAATGGAACTGCGGCAACCATGTCCATAGATGAAAATCTGGCCATTGCTGCAAGACGTGGCAAAGCACGTGGCCTCAAATGGGGAGTTACCAAGGCAGAAAGAGAAAAATTCCGTCACATGCTTGCAGAACTTGATTTGGGACTGGAAGATCGACTTGCCAGTAAAGTAGGCCTTTTATCTGGTGGACAACGACAGGCTATTACACTACTCATGGCTTCATTGAATAAGCCGGATCTTCTGTTGTTGGATGAGCATACAGCTGCACTTGATCCGAAAACAGCAATAAAGGTACTGGAGCTTTCTGAACAGATTATCACAGAATATAATCTGACAGCAATGATGGTAACCCATAATATGAAGGATGCCATTGCTCATGGAAACAGACTGATTATGATGCATGAAGGCAGAATTATTTATGATGTTTCAGGAGAAGAAAAGAAGAAACTTCAGGTCAGTGATTTGTTGGAGAAGTTTGAAGAAGCCAGCGGAGGGCAGTTTGCCAATGACCGTATGATGCTGGTTTGATAAAAATTAGTTACCGTTATTTATTTTCTAAATAAATAACGGTATTTTTTTGTTAATAAAAAATTGAAGTATGATAATGATTTATGTTATAATATGAAACAGGGGCATGTTATTTAAGTATTACTATATAGATAGGGCATCTAAACAAATTCTCCGATTTGTTTGTTATAGTATGAGTAGATATAAAAGGCAGGAAGCAATTGAATGAAGGCGATTAATTGAAAATGTTCACTGGGGGTCAATATGAGAAGGCGAATCGGTGTTTTTATTGGAGAAGTATTTGGAGAATATCAAAAGAGGGTGCTTCAGTCTATTTTTAGTAAGGCGAAAGAGCTGGATTATGATGTATTTGTGTATGCGAGTTTTGGGGCATATGGAGACAATCTACTTTATGCAGAGGGTGAGGAAAGCATGCTGGTATTACCGGATGTATCCTGCCTGGATGGCATTATTGTAGGTGAAGATACCTTTGATATTGCCGGCATGGACAAGATGCTGGAGAATCGATTACGGCAACAGGCAAGTTGTCCCGTGGTATATTTAAAGACACCCAAAGAGGGTTTTTATAATGTACTGGTTGAAAATAGAGAAATCATGAAGGACATTACCAGTCACTTTGTAAAGGAGCATGGATTTACGGATATTTGCTATATGAGCGGTAAAAAGGAATACCAGGATGCGCAAGATAGGTTGAGTGGATTTTTACAGGTAATGCAGGAATCAAATATTGAAGTTACGGAGCATATGATATTTGAAGGTGATTATTGGCGGGAAAAGGGAAAAGAAGCTGTTGATTGGTTTATGACAGATAGATCCACGTATCCACAGGTTATCATTTGTGCCAATGATTACATGGCAATATCTATATGCTTGGAGCTACAAAAGAGAGGGATTCTTGTTCCTACACAAGTTTGCATATCCGGATTTGATAACATAGAAGAAGCACAATTACATAATCCATGCTTTACCACAGCAGAAGTACCCGTTCATTGTATTGGAATGAAAGCGGTGGAAATCATAGACAATGTTTGTCATGGCAGGCCACAGGAGAGAGTGGAGTGGATTAAACCCAAACTGGTACTGGGAGAAAGTTGTGGATGTGGATCAAGGGAAATCATGAATAGTACCCCCTTTATGCTGGACACTATTTTTCGCCAATTCAATGCCATGAAGCGAATTGTGTTTATGACTACGGACTGTCAGGATGCCTATAAGGAAGAAGAGATATTAGGACTTGCTGAAAAATATGCATTTGATAATTCGGCTGAAAAAGTATGGATTTGCCTTAATGATCAGTATGAACAAAGTAACGAAGATGAGTTCGAAGAGGATAGAAAAGCTTACACTGATGAAATGGTGTTACGTCGTATTTTTCATAAGGAAAATCAAGCAATTCATTGCCGAAAGAAGTTTCCCAGAAAAGAGATGCTTCCTGCGGAATATATGGATGATGAACAGCCACAGGCTTATTTAGTGTTTTCCATTCATTACCGAAATCAGTGCTATGGATATATGGTAATGACTGTGGAAAAGGGGGAATGGTTAGGTTCCTTTACACAGGCATATCTCACGGTCTTGGCAAATGCAATTGAAGATATCAAGATGCATCGTGAGGTATCCGGTCTGGAGGAAATCAGGGAACTATATCTGATAGATTCACTCACCGGAATATACAACAGGCGTGGCTATGAAAAAAAACTGCGAATTATAAATGAAACCATAATTGAGAAAAGAATCACGCTACAAAGTGCAATGGATACAGATAAGTATATCAGCATGGTTAGTATTGATATGGATGGGTTAAAATATATCAATGATAACTTCGGACATGCAGAAGGAGATGATGCACTGAAACGGCTTGCCGGTGTATTAAAGAGACTGGCGGGAAAGGATGAAGTATATGCCAGAACTGGTGGAGATGAATTTTCCATGATACTTTTGTCTGATACACGCAAACGTCACGAGGATTTTGAAAATATATTTCTAAAGGCAATGGCTGAGGAGGAAACAAAAGTCAAGAAGCCATATCCTTTTCATGCCAGTGTTGGTTTATGCCTTATCACAGAAAAACGGGATATATCCCTCATGAAATGTATTCTAACGGCAGATGAGAAAATGTATATGCAAAAAAGAAAATATAAACTATCCAGGAAAGCGGTAATATGTGTGGAAGATATTATGTAGATGATGAAACTGCACAGGAAATAGAAAAGCTGGTCCGTCAGGTAGATGAAAAATTACATGTCAAGAGAGGGGATATCCATCCCACTGAAATGGCAATGGTAATGAAGGCGGATCGAGATGCACTGGCAGCAGATAACATGAACTGGGGATTCCCAGGTTTTGGCGGCAAGGGAGTTATCTTTAATGCCAAATGTGAAACGGTAAAGGAAAAAAAGATGTTTGCCGATTCCGTATGCAGCAGACGTTGTATTATTCCAGCAAAAGGGTTTTACGAATGGAATAGACAGAAGGAAAAAGTCACTTTCAAAGCATTGGATGACCAGATTCTTTATATGGCAGGGGTTTGGAAGCATCATGAAGAGAGTAGCAGATTTGTAATACTAACAACAGGCGCCAACGAATCGGTAATCAGTGTCCATGAAAGAATGCCACTAATTTTAGATCAAAATGAAGTAGCAGACTGGATTTTGGATAGCAAAAGTGTAGATTACATGATTCATAAGGTTCCCAGACAGCTTATGCCCGTTAGAGAATATGAACAGGGTACCTTATCGTTTTGATGAAATGTTGTATCTCCATGTAGTATTTTCCACTTGAAATAGAACATATGTTCTGATATACTTTATTACACAGAGGTGGAAATATGTGTGATAGAGTTATCTTTCATATTGACGTGAATTCTGCCTTCCTTAGCTGGGAGGCAGTTTTTCGTTTAAAATATCTTGGGGCAAAAACAGATCTAAGGGATATACCATCTGCCATTGGAGGAGATATGGAGATGCGGCATGGTATTATTCTTGCCAAATCCATTCCTGCCAAGAAGTATCGTGTGCAAACAGGGGAGACCATTTTAGAAGCAAGGCATAAGTGCCCGGACCTGTATATTGCTCCCCCCAATTACAATCTTTATGAAAAGTGTTCTACTGCTTTTATAGGGATTTTAAAGGAATATACGCCGGATGTAGAACAGTATTCCATTGATGAAGCATTTATGGATATGTCAGGGACAGAAAAACTGTTTGGTCCTCCCGTGGAAGTAGCAAATAAAATCAGGGAACGAATATACCGGGAACTTGGTTTTACCGTGAATGTAGGGGTATCAGATGTAAAACTATTAGCCAAGATGGCCGGTGATTTTAAAAAGCCCAATCTGGTACACACACTATATTTATCTGAAATAAAGGACAAAATGTGGCCTCTGCCTGTATCAGAGTTATTTTTTGTGGGAAGGGCTACCGCCAAAAAACTGTTCTCTTTAGGAATAAAGACGATTGAGCAGCTGGCAAATACGGACCCTGCTATCCTGCAGATGCACATGAAGTCACAGGGGTCGGTTATCTGGGCTTTTGCCAATGGGGTAGATCTGTCACCGGTGCAGACTCATGTACCCATGAATAAGGGGTATGGCAACAGTACGACCATAGCTTTTGATGTAAAGGATGCGCTTACAGCCAAGCAGGTGCTGCTGACTCTTTGTGAGACAGTCGGACAGCGGTTACGAAAAGATGACGTGAAGATTGAGGTAGTGGCGGTGGGCATCAGAAGCTATGACCTGCAGTACTGTTCCCATCAGATGACTCTTCAAAATGCCACCAATATTACCAATGAGATTTACCGTTATGCATGCAGGGTATTTGATGAACTGTGGGATGGAGTTCCTATCAGACATCTGGGTGTTCATACCAGCAGAGTCAAAGAAGCTTCCCAGTGTATGTGGCAGCTGGATTTATTCAGTGGCATGGAATACCAGAAGTGGCAGGAAGTAGACAGGACCGTGGATGCCATCAGGGAGAAGTATGGAATCGACGCTGTAAAAAGGGCTTCCTTTGTGGAAGGTCCCATTGATCATATGTCCGGAGGCATTTCTAGAGAAAAGAGAACTGTTGATTATAATAGAATCAAGATTGAGTGAGGTGGTTTCAGTGGCTTTTGGAATTGGTACAAATACGCAGGTAACAAATGCCGGAGAGATAAAGGGAGAGAGAAAAGAAATTGCTTGTCAGTGCTGGTTTACCAGTACCGGCAGCAGTATCCCACTGATGATCAAATTTGAGGATGAGGATGGTGTCATACAGGTTGTAAGGGACATCATGGTGCTATATGCACAGAAGAAATTTTATGCTGGCATTCAGACCATGGAATATGCCTGTCAGTTGAAGTACCGTGGTCAGATCAGAGAAGTAAAGCTGATTTTCCTACAGGAAGAGTGTAAATGGATCATGGTATTATGATAGCAATATGATATAATATAGTAGGCTTTTGCCTACTATATTTTTTTATGGCGATTAAAGTATTTGCAATTAAGAAATTCAAGTAGAAAGTGATGAATCAGACCATGAGTATAGGATAATGGAGTGGCTCAAGGGGAAATTGCCTGTTCCGGATGTACTAGCTTTTGAAAAGGAAGCTGGGAAAAATTATCTTTTGATGTCCAAGATTGATGGAGAGATGGCTTGTAGTGATAATTATATGAAAAATCCTTATGAGTTGATACCACTTCTGGCCAAGGGCATGGAGCTTCTTTGGCAAGTGGATACAACGGGGTGTCCTCTTGTGACAGACCTGGACAAAAAACTGGAAATGGCAGAGTACAATGTGGTACATAATCTGGTTAATGTAGAGGATGCAGAATCAGATACCTTTACTAAGTCTTTTGAGAGTCCAACTCATTTACTTGACTGGCTCAAACAGAATAAGCCCCAGGAGGAGATGGTACTCACCCACGGGGATTATTGTCTGCCTAATATTTTCTTAAAGGATGGAACGGTCAGTGGGTTTATTGATCTGGGAAAAACAGGACTGGCAGATAAGTGGCAGGATATTGCCCTATGTTACCGAAGCCTCAAGCATAATAGGGATGGCCTCTATGGCGGGACAAAATATGCAAATTTTTCACCTGATATGCTGTTTGAAAGATTGAAAATTAGGCCGGACTGGGATAAGATTCAATACTATATACTGCTGGATGAGTTATTTTAAATGGAATAAAGCTATAGAAAGGGGAGGTAGGAGACAGTAACATAAAAAGTTTCCTACAAAAATACGAAATGGAAGAAATAATAAAGAAAATCGTTATTGCTTTAGGTGCAGATGTTTGTGGGATAGGTACAGTAGATCGTTTTGCAGAAGCGCCCAAGGGATTTGCTCCAACAGATATTTATCAGGACTGCAAATCGGTGATATCTTTTGGAGTTGCACTTCCCAAGGGACTTCTGATGGTAGAACCAAGACTGGTATATAGTCACTTCAATAGTGAGGTATGTATAAAGGTGGATGAAATTGCTATGAAGGCTGCTAAGGAGATTGAGAAATTATCAGGAGGCATCTGTGTACCCATACCCTGTGATGCGCCTAGCGAGTATTGGGATGCAGAGAATCTGACTGCCAAAGGACTGATTTCCATGAAACATACAGCAGTTTTGTGTGGGGTGGGGCAGCTCGGAAAGAGTACTTTGCTCTTAAATCCCCAATATGGAAACCGCCTCACAGTAGGAGCAATCCTTACCAACTTAGTACTGAAATCAGATCCCTTCTGTGGAAATATTTGCATCCCGGGCTGTAAGAAATGTGTGGATTCCTGTCCGGTTCATGCGATTGGAGAGGGAAGTGTCAGTCAGAAGCTGTGCAGGCCCAATACATACGGAAAAACAAAAAGAGGATTTGATACAGTGGATTGTGATACCTGCCGTAGTGTATGTCCCATGAAAGCAGGACTTGCCAGGTGAAAGGAGCATTTCAAAGCCAAGTAATTACGAAGTGATATATGGAAGGACCAAGCAAAAGTCAAGTAAACAATTAAGAGATAACAAGTAAAAAAGGTGGGAGAGCTTGTATGAGAAAAGAACAGGAAATGTATCAACTGATTTTGCAGGTAGCCAAAGAGGACGATCGAATTCTTGCAGTATACATGAATGGTTCCAGAACGAATGACAATGCCCCGAGAGATATTTTTCAGGATTATGACATGGTATATGTGGTAAACACTACCCAGCCGTTTATAGAGGATAAATTATGGATTGATCAATTTGGTGCAAGATTATTCATGCAGTATCCGGATGAATCCCCCTATTACCCAAGTGATAAAGAGAATATGTATGGATGGCTGATGCAATTTGCTGATGGAAATCGTCTGGATTTAACCGTGGAAACACTTTCTCATGCAAGAGAACATATAGCAGATGACAGATTATGCAAGGTGTTACTGGATAAGGAGCATTACCTGCCCATAGTTGCTATGTCCACAGATGCAGATCATTGGGTAAAAAGACCTTCTCTTGAACAATATCTATGTACCTGCAACGAGTTCTGGTGGTGCCTCAATAATGTGGCAAAGGGCCTTTGGCGTCAAGAAGTTCCCTATGTGCAGAACATGCTGAGTTTCCCAATTAGAAAACAGTTGGAAAGAATGTTATCATGGAAAATTGGTGTAGATACAAATTTTTCTGTCAGTGTGGGAAAGTCAGGAAAATATATGTATAAGTGGCTGACTGCACAGGAATGGAAAACCTATCTGGAAACCTATGCTTCAGGGGACGTAGAAGCAATCTGGACTGCAGTGGAAAAAATGTGTCAATTATTTACAGATACGGCTGTATGGGTAGGAAAGGAATTGGGTTTTCCTTATAACCATGAGGAAGGAAACAATTGCCAGGCATTTTTACAGCATGTGAAAAGGCTTCCTAAGGATGCAGAAGATATTTATTGAGAAGTTTAAATCTTCAAAAAAGAACCTCCAAAAAGTGTATTTATTATACACAGTTTGGAGGTTCGTATTTACTCAGTCTATTTTGCTTGAAATACTAATTTGGCATAGTTATAAAATCCAAGATACCAAACATTAAAATCATGTGCGCCCTTTACGGTTTGCCAGGTAAAATTTTCACCGTCTGTGAGCTTATCTGTCAATGATGTGAGGTTGTTTACGGCTGCAGAAGCACTGCTATAGGCAATACCGTCTTCTGTTCCGCAAATGGCATAGTAGTAGTTGATATCATAATCTGCAAAGTTCTTCAATGCGTCTGCAGTTTTTGAGGATGTATTTGTAGTCGGAGCAGCTGAGAATGCACCAAAGTAACTGATGATATCAAGATTCTCACATAAGCCTATATTAGTAGTTTGCATACCACCCATGGAAAGACCTGCCATTGCACGATGATCTCTGGCAGTTGTCAAATCATACCCATTTTCATCATATTCCGCATAGGTTGCATAATGGGAGTCAATATAGGGAATCAGGTCATTACGTAGCTCTTTACCAAATACATAAAAAGAATTGTAATCTGAGTTGGTGTCAGCAAAATTTACACTGGAACGACCATTAGGAGCTACAATGATGAAGGGTTCAATACCGCCATCCTGAATCAGGTGATCCATCATCGCTTTCACCTTAGAGGAGGTGTTAAACATACCCCATTCCTTTTCATTGCCACCAATACCGTGCATCAGATAAAGAACATTGTAATTTTTAGTTGCATCATAGTCCTTAGGTAAGTAGACAAAAGCGGGTTTTGTAATTTCCGAACCATCCCCAAAATAATCTTTGGTGGTATAGGAAATCTCCTCAATGGTGCCACAATCTTTGTATGTAGGAATGGAATCCTTAACAGGAATCATATCTACAAAATCAGGTACAAACTCCTTTTTTTTACCGCATCCCATACAAAGGGGTACCACCAGAGCTGACAAAAATGCCAATATCCATTTTGCTTTTTTCATTGTAAAGCCCTCCCAAATACTCATTGAATTAATCATATTTTCTATTTCCTTTATTCTATCTTAAATAGGTATAAAGTTCTTATCAATCCTGTTTTTCTTATGCTCAGTTGTTGCTAAATAACCCTTTTTCTATAAGATTTCGGTAAGCAAGTTTGTCATCATGAAAAGACATATCCATGCAATACACCTCATTTTTATGGTATTATAAATAATCAGGTAAGGATTGTTTATCCCTATAGATTTTAGTCATTTTCATAATACCATAAAACGGGAAATATTAGAACACAATAGAGTTATGAATAGTCATAATAGAATGAAGAAGTTTACAATTCAAATCAAATAAACAAAATGCTTTTTTGTTATGATGTTTTTGTCAGGAGGAAAACAGATTGAGTAAATGGAATGAAGTAATACAGCAAATGATTGATTGGATTGAAGAGAATCTGACGGAGGAAACCACTCTTTTGAATATGTCAAAGCAGATTGGTTACTCACCATATTATTGTTCATCCAAATTTCATGAAACGGTTGGTATGACGATTCGAGATTATGTTACAGGTCGAAGGCTGGGCAAAGCAACACTGGAGATGCGTGATACAGATAACCGGATCATTGACATTGCTGTTAAGTATGGTTTTTCTTCGCAGGAGGCTTTTACAAGAGCCTTTGTGAATACGTATGGGTGCACACCAGCGGTTTACCGAAAAAGACCGGTACCAATTGCCATTCCCATCAAACAAGTGGTTTACTTTCCTGAACACTATCAAAAAGGAGAACCAACTATGAGTAAAACTTTACTAAGAGAAGCAAGTGTCAGAATGGAACATATTCCAGCACATAAGTATATTGGAATATGGGATATGGATGCGGCAGATTATTGTGCATTCTGGAACAGACATGATTGTGATACGGTCTGTGGTATTATTGACAGTATGGGTCATGTGTCAGATCCCATCGTTACAGGACATACAGCAGGATGGTTTTGGGAAGATGGTAAGAGATGTTATTTTTATGGATTTGGAGTACCTGCAGATTATGATGGTATAGTACCTGATGGATTTGAAATAAGAGAAATTCCTGCCAGTAATTATCTGGTGTTCTTCCATCCTCCTTTTGATTATTTAAAGGACAATGTGGAAGTCATGACAAAAGTGGAGTCTCTTGCGTGGAATTTTGATTCCACTACTCAGGGGTATCAATGGAACGAGGAAGTATGTCAGGATTATCAGAGGCATTATCCTGAGGGAATTGGCTATGAAGTTCTCAGACCTGTTAAAAAAATGTAACTGTAATAATATAAAGCATCATCCCCACATTAAAACAACGAAGTTCCATGTGTAGCATGGAGCTTCGTTGTTTCTATATTGACAAAAGCACAATAATACTTTAAACTATGTTAGGTACCTAACAAATAGAGGGTGGTCAAATGGAAGAAAAACACATTGGAAAAATGTTGAGAATCTTATCCAATCATGTTCGCAGAAAAATAGAGAATGAGTTAAATCAAAGAGGAATGGAAGTAACCAGTTCACAAGCCAGAATTATTGGTTTTGTGTATCGCCAAACTCAAATTCGAAATGTATACCAAAGGGATATTGAGGCGGAGTTTGATATACGAAGATCTACCGCTACTAACACATTACAACTTCTGGAAAAGAACGGATATATCTTAAGGGTTTGTGTTGATAAAGATGCCAGGTTAAAGAAAATTATGCTTACCGAAAAAGGGATAGGAATCCATGAAGTTGTAAGAAAAAGCATTTTAGAAGTGGAGGGAGCATTAAACAACGTTTATTCCAAAGAAGAATTAAATGAATTGTTTTATTTATTAGATAAGTTATATGCAGCTTTAGAAGAGTAGATAATTTTAATAGGAGAGTGATACGATGTTAAAAAAATTACTGGAGAATGTTGGAGAATACAAAAAAGATTCAATTCTAACTCCTGTTTACGTGATTCTTGAAGTAATTATGGAAGTTATAATTCCATTATTAATGGCTAAAATAGTGGATGTTGGTTTGGCCAATGGTGATATTAAATATATAGTTAAGGTTGGAATTATCATGCTCATTTTGTCTTTTTTGGCATTATTTTTCGGTATGACATCAGGAAAGACAGCAGCAAAGGCTAGTACAGGATTTTCAAAGAATTTAAGAAAGGCAATGTATGATAAAATACAGACCTATTCCTTTTCCAATATTGATAAATTCTCTACCTCAGGCTTGGTAACCAGGTTAACAACGGACGTTACCAATATTCAAAATGCCTATCAGATGTGTTTAAGAATGTTAGTTAGAGCACCAATCATGATGATATCAGCGCTAATCATGGCATTCTATATTAATTCGGAATTAGCATTTATTTTCTTAGGCGCAATCGTATTTTTAGGTATCATTTTATATTTTATCATGACACGTGCACATGTACATTTTCAACGTACCTTTAAAAAATATGATGATTTAAATGAAAGTGTTCAAGAGAATCTTACAGGTATTCGTGTTGTGAAGGCTTATGTTAGGGAGGATTATGAAACCGAAAAGTTCCATAAGGCTTCTGGCTCCTTATATAGTGGTTTTCTTAGTGCTGAAAAATTAATACTTTTAAATACACCTGCTATGCAATTTACTGTGTATACCTGTAACTTATTACTTTCCTGGCTTGGTGCACATTTAATTCTAAAGGGAAGAATGGCAACAGGGGAATTAATGAGTATGTTTACCTATACTGGTAATATTTTAATTAGCTTAATGATTGTATCCATGGTATTTGTTATGGTTGTTATGTCAAAAGCTTCCATGGAAAGAATTTATGAAGTACTGAATGAAGAAAGTAATTTAAGCAATGGAACAACCCCTGTTTTCGAAGTACCAGATGGCTCAATTGAGTTTAAAAATGTAGACTTTAGCTACAGCAATGATGAGAGTAACCCGGTGCTTGATAATATTAATTTAAAGATCAATTCTGGCGAAACCATTGGTATTATCGGCGGTACTGGTAGTGCAAAAAGTACTTTGGTTCAGTTAATTCCCAGACTTTATGATACAACAAAAGGTTCTATAGAAGTTGGCGGTATTGATGTTAAGAAGTATGATATGGATACCTTAAGAAATGAAGTTTCCATGGTATTGCAAAAGAACATATTGTTTTCTGGAACGATCAAAGAAAATCTTCTCTGGGGTAATAAATTTGCAACAGATGAAGAAATTGAAAAAGCATGTGAATATGCTCAGGCAAAGGAATTCATTCAGACTTTACCGAAACAGTACGATACTTATATTGAGCAGGGCGGTACCAATGTATCCGGTGGTCAGAAGCAAAGACTATGTATTGCAAGAGCATTACTAAAGAAACCCAAAATTCTTATTTTTGATGACTCTACCAGTGCTGTAGATACAAAGACAGATGCTAAGATTAGAAAAGCACTGAAAGAAGAAATACCTGGAACAACGAAGATTATCATTGCCCAAAGAATATCATCTATTGAAAATGCAGATAAGATTATTGTAATGAATGATGGTAAAATTGAAGATTTTGGTACCCATAATGAACTTCTTGTAAACAACAGCATCTACCGAGAGGTATATATATCACAGACGAAAGGAGCTGGCCAAGAAGATGAATGATGAGAAGAATCGAAGTGATATAAATAAGATGCCGAAGAAAAAACTGAACAAAGACAGCATAAAAATACTAAGTCGTCTTTTAATATATATTATGAAATCAAATAAGGTAAAAAGTATTGGTATTGTTATTTTTATTTTTATAAGCTCTGTTGCCAATGTGGCAGGAACAATCTTTATAAAAAATGTAATTGATAAATATATTGTGCCTTATTTAAATACAGAAGTGGTAGATTACAGACCATTACTAGATGCGATTATTGTCATGGCAATCATCTACCTTTGCGGTGTACTTTCCACGTTCTTGTACAATCGAATTATGGTTTATATCACACAAGGAACATTAAAAAGCTTCCGTGACGATATGTTTGCTCATATGGAAAAGCTACCAATTAAGTTTTTTGATACCAATTCTCATGGTGAAATCATGAGTTTGTATACCAATGATGTTGATACATTAAGACAGATGATATCTCAAAGTATTCCACAGTTAATTTCATCTGTGATTACGATTGTAACTGTACTTGTTTCCATGATTATATTAAATATTCCTTTGACGATCATTGCGCTTGCTATGGTAGTTGTGATGTTTGTTATCGCTAAGAAGATCGGTGGTTTGAGTGGGGTTAACTTTAGAAAGCAGCAAAAATCCATTGGTACTTTGAACGGATATATTGAAGAAATGATGGAAGGTCAGAAAGTAGTTAAGGTTTTCTGTTATGAAGAGGAAGCGAAAGAGAAATTTAATGTTTTAAATGAAGAATTATTTGAGAGTGCAAATCATGCAAATAAATATGCCAATATAATGATGCCTATTATGGGTAATATCGGATATATAAGCTATGTTCTAGCTGCAATGGTAGGTGCTGTGTTAGCAATCTATGGAATTAACGGATTTACTATCGGTGGGCTTGCAGCTTTCTTACAATTAACAAGAATGTTTAACCAACCAGTATCACAGATTTCTCAGCAATTTAATTCCATTGTAATGGCATTAGCCGGTGCAGAACGAGTATTTAGTCTACTGGATGTCACGCCGGAATGCGACGAAGGTTATGTAAGATTAGTGAATGCCAAGGAAGATGCAGCGGGCAATCTGACAGAAGTGAAGGAAAGAACTGGCATCTGGGCTTGGAAACATCCTCATAGTGATGGAACATTAAGCTACACCAAATTACTGGGAGATGTACTATTTGATAAGGTTGATTTTGGTTATACCCCCGAGAAGATTGTACTTCATGATATTGAAGTTTTTGCAAGACCCGGTGAAAAAGTGGCATTTGTTGGAGCGACTGGTGCCGGTAAAACTACCATTACTAACTTAATTAACCGTTTTTACGATATTCATGACGGCAAGATACGATACGATGGCATTAATATCGATAAGATTAAGAAGGATGATTTAAGAAGAAGTTTAGGTATTGTTCTTCAAGATACTCATTTATTTACGGGTACAGTAGCAGATAATATCCGTTACGGCAAATTAGATGCCACAGATGAAGAAGTTTTTGCAGCAGCAAAACTTGCCAATGCAGATCAATTTATCAAGCATTTACCTCAGGGATATAAAACTATGTTAACTGGAGATGGTGCAAATCTATCCCAGGGACAACGACAGTTGCTCTCCATTGCCAGGGCTGCTATAGCAAATCCGCCGGTATTAATCCTTGATGAAGCTACCTCCAGTATTGATACCAGAACAGAGGCGTTGGTTCAGGAGGGTATGGATAAGCTCATGGAGGGAAGAACCGTATTTGTAATCGCCCATCGCCTATCCACCATTCAGAATTCTGATGTTATTATGGTATTAGAGCAGGGTAGAATTATTGAGCGCGGTAATCATGAGGCTCTGGTCAAGCAAAAAGGTAGATACTATGAGCTTTACACAGGTGGGCTTGAATTAGAATAAGGAAATTAGTAATATTTTATAAAAATCAATGAGATTTTGCAATTTATGCAAAATAATAAATGAACATAATGGAATGAAATTAGAAACCTGGAAGAGTATAGATTTGCTGCTCCAGGTTTTTATTTTATTGTATCAATTTTTATGGTAATATTTACATGTTATTACTTTTAACTTGATGAACTGGTGAGTTGGTCAAAAGTACTCGGGGGAAGGTGAGCGTAAAGATGAATATTATTTCAAAGGAACCGATAAACAAAGGCTGGTCATGTGATAAAAAATACTGTGTGACTACTGCTGATGGCATAAAGTATCTATTGAGGGTATCTCCGGAAGAAAAAAGTACAAACAGAGCAGAAATGTTTCGTATGCAGAATGAGGTGGCAGCACTAGGTGTACCAATGTGCAAACCAGTTGAGTTTGGGAGATGTGAGGAGGGTGTTTATCAGCTTCAGACCTGGATAGAGGGTAAGGATGCAGAAAAAGTGATACCATATCTGGCAGATTTAGAACAGTATGCATTAGGGCTTGAGGCCGGTAGAATTCTGAAAACCATTCATTCGATTTCTGCACCGAAAACACAACCAGACTGGGAAACTCGATTTAATGCCAAAATGGATAGAAAAATAAAAATGTATCAGGAGTGTCCTATTCAGTATGAGGGCGGGGAATATATCTTGGCTTATATTGAAAATAATCGTTATTTACTGAAAAACAGACCACAATGTTATCAACATGGGGATTATCACATTGGTAATATGATGATTGAAAATGGTAAGCTTCTGATTATAGATTTTGACCGCTATGATTTCGGAGATCCCTGGGAGGAGTTCAATCGTATTGTGTGGAGCGCACAGTGTTCCCCACCGTTTGCTTCCGGTATTGTAAATGGATATTTTGAGGATGAAGTACCAATGGATTTTTGGAAGATTCTTTTACTCTATATCAGCAGCAATTTGCTTTCCTCCATTCCCTGGGCCATACCATTTGGAGAAGCGGAAGTAAAAACCATGATAGATCAGGCAAAAGAGGTATTAGGCTGGTACGACAATATGAAGAATCTGATTCCAAGCTGGTGGAAGAAAGCATAGATTTTAGTTCATTTATATTACAAACGATATAACGTACAATATATTTGCATTGTAAAATACAGGGGGATTTGTTTATGAGAAGAGATAGAGATAAAGTGGTTTGGGGTAAATGGATACCTGTTGTTATTTTGATTGTTTGTATTGTAATGATTTTATATATTATTTTCTGTTTTCTGCGGAAAGAGGAAGTTTCAAATAGTGTGAATTCAAAACATCAAGTTCATGAAACAACAATTGATAGCATGCCATTGGAAGAAAGCACTTCTTTGCATTTATTTACATTGGATGAAGTTACATATACACCGGAGATTTCTGATTATAGCAGTATGGATTTAGTAGATATCCCTACAGAAACAATATATGAAAATGGTATTTTTGCCGGTTCTCCATGTAGCTGGCAGGCGTTTGAAGAAAATGGGATTTACTATATGTTTGCTGTCTTTGAAGAGCAGGAGATTGGTTTTACACAATACGTGATCCTATCTGATGAATATACGGCACCCTGTGGCATAAAAGTAGGTATGAGTGAAGACGAAGTTTTAAATCTATATCCCAATATTTCAGTAGTCAATTTTGATGGGGAGTGGATAGCAGGTTATAATTCCAGCTTAGGTTTCAATGGAAGCGGCTTCCCTCGAGAATATGATATAGATGGAAAGAGATTTAACTGGTATGAACAATATGATCATTGCATGCTTGCTGAAGTAGAAACAGGAGAAGAGATGCCATACTATATGGTTATGTTTGTAAAGGATAATAAGATAATGGGAATCTGCTTTGAATATCCAACAGCAGGGTAAGAAGCCCCCTCATTCAGTTGACATTACGCTTTATGAAAGGTAAAATAATAAGTAGTTATTTCAATTTGGGGTTAACAAAATGATGATGATTGCGAACTTTATTAGTAGATTCGCAAAAGGAGGTTATTACTTATGAAGGTGATGCAAATTGTAGAAACATGTCCGGAAAGTGCTTATAGGAGAGATGGGGGAGTATCTTATGGCAAGGTGTATCATGAGTGTTATTACTCTCGTTCTATCGGTTGTGAGAGATACTTTAATATATTATTGCCGGCAGATTATGATGAGACAAAAAAATATCCTGTTTTGTATTTGTTACACGGGATTTTTGGGGATGAAAATGTTCTTTTAAATGACGAGAATAACAGGCTGGTAGAAATTTTCGGCAACATGGCAGCAGATGGATTGGCTAAAGAGACGATTCTTGTATTGCCCAATATTTATGCAACATCTGATCCGGAAATGAAGCCGTCATTTTCGCCGGATTCTGTTTTGCCATATAATGATTTTATTAAGGATTTGGTGGAGGATTTAATGCCATATATCAGAGAGCATTATTCCGTATATACTGACAGACAAAATCAAGCGATTGCCGGCTTTTCCCTGGGAGGTAGACAAACACTATATATCGGCTTACAAAGACCGGATTTATTCGGTTACATATGTGCAATTTCACCGGCTCCCGGCTTAACACCCGGACAGGATTGGGCCATGGTACATGAAGGACAGATGCAGGAAGATGAAGCAAAATTTTCAGATGATGAGCATTTACCGTATGTATTAATGATTTGCTGTTGCCAGGAAGATGGAGTAGTAGGCAAATTTCCACAAACCTATCATGAAATACTTGATAGAAACAGTGTAGAACATACATGGTATGAGGTGCCGGGTAATGATCATGGACCTGTAGCAGTTCGTAGCGGCCTATATAACTTCCTAAGGTATGCATTTCAAGAAAATGAAGGTTAGTACATACTGTTGATAAATCATTATGACGAGAGAGGTCTATAATATGCGTGATGAAAGTGATAGAAGTATAGTTGAGGTATTTCAAGAGATATTGCCCTATATACCCATGTTTTTCCAGGAACCGGTATCTGTCGCATTAACCAATAAAGAAAAATTTGTAGCAAATCATCCATGTAAAGAACTGCCAGTTAAGGCTGATATGGAAAAGCCCTTTCCCAAGGACAGCACGTGCAAAATTGTAGTTGATTCCGGTGAAAGAATTATCAGAGAGGTTTCTGAAAAAGTATATGGTATTCCTTTTATCTCCTATGCAATTCCGCTTAGGGAATCGAATGGTACAGTAGCAGGTTGTCTGTTGATTGCGAAAAGTATAGTGAATGTAAGAAATACAAAGAATTCCATGGAACAGCTTGGTACTGAAGTAAAGTATGTATCTGACACAACAGTAAAGGTTACTTCCACTGTACAAAAGTCAAAGGATAATCTCTTTGAAGTATGCAGCTTAATTGATCAACTTACAGATAAAACTGAGAAAATGAATCAGATTTTGGCATTTATTAACAAGATCAGCAATTCTACTAAAATACTAGGACTGAATGCATTGATTGAAGCCGCTAGAGCAGGAGAAGCAGGAAGAGGATTTGCAGTTGTGGCAAAAGATATAGAAAAAATGTCTTCAGATACTATGAATGCCGCAAAAGAAATTGGTAAGCTGGTGGTAGATATTCAGGTGCAGCTGAAAACGATAACAGAAAAGTCAGACGCTGTTGCAGGAGCATTTACTGAACAGGCATCTTCTATGGAGGAAATTGTTGCTACCATACAGAATCTGAATGCAAATGTAGATGTGATTGATTCTTATGTTCAGAAATTATAAGTATTATGTTATGCATCTTAGTTATAAATTACATAAACAGGAAAGGAACTAATGCATGAAGTACGAAAAGTTATTTACACCAATACAGGTTGGTGATATTACCATTAAGAACCGTTTTGCTATGGCGCCGATGGGTCCACTGGGACTGGCAGATGCTGAAGGAGGCTGGAATCAGAGAGGTATTGATTATTACACAGAGAGAGCAAAGGGAGGAACTGGTCTGATTATTACCGGAGTTACCTTCTCAGACTGCAAGGTGGAAACACAGAGTATGCCAAATTGCCCTAATTCCACATACAATTCAGTACATTTTGTCAGAACCAGCAAGGAAATGACTGAGCGTGTACACGCTTATGGTACTAAGATTTTCTTACAGATGTCCGGTGGCTTTGGAAGAGTGACCATACCTACCAATTTGGGTGAGTTTCCGCCGGTTGCACCATCTGCAATACCTCACAGATGGCTGGATAAAACCTGTACACCTCTGACAGTGGAACAGATTCAAAGCATTGTAAAATCCTTTGGAGACGGTGCCTATAATGCCAAGCGTGGAGGTTTTGACGGTGTGCAGATTCATGCAGTTCATGAAGGCTATCTGATTGACCAGTTTGCCATATCCATGTTTAACCTAAGAACCGATGAGTACGGTGGCTCTTTAGAAAACAGACTTAGGTTTGCAAAAGAAATTGTAGAAGAAATAAAGAATAGATGCGGTAAGGATTTTCCAGTTACTCTTCGTTTCAGCTTAAAGAGTATGATTAAAGATTGGAGAGTGGGTGCACTCCCCGGTGAGGAATTTGATGAAAAGGGAAGAGATATTGAAGAAGGTTTAGAAGCAGCAAAATTACTGGAAAGCTATGGTTATGATGCCTTAGATACCGATGTGGGAACCTACGATGCATGGTGGTGGAGTCATCCACCTATGTATCAGGAAAAGGGACTTTACCGTAAATACTGTGAAATGGTGAAGAAGGTAGTCAGCATTCCCGTATTTTGTGCCGGTCGTATGGATAACCCTGATATGGCACTGGAAGCCATTGAAAATAATGTATGTGATGTGATTGATCTGGGCAGACCCTTACTTGCAGACCCCGATTATGTAAATAAGCTTAGAAGTGATCGTATTTGTGAAATTCGTCCCTGTATTTCCTGCCATGAAGGCTGTATGGGCAGAATTCAGGAATATTCCATGCTTAATTGTGCTGTAAATCCACAGGCAGCAAGAGAACGTGTAACAGCTTATACTCCTGTTTTAAAGCCGAAAAAGGTAATGATTATCGGTGGAGGTATTGCCGGTTGTGAAGCAGCCAGGGTTTTAGCAATTCGTGGACATAAACCGGAAGTTTTTGAGAAGAACACTGAGCTTGGCGGAAATCTTTTGCCAGGTGGAGCTCCTGCATTTAAGAAGGACGATATCGCACTTGCAAATTGGTATGCATTTGAATTAAAGCGGCTGGGAGTTCCGGTTCATTTGAATCATTGTGTCACAAAACAGCAGGTAATAGATGGAAGTTATGATACTGTAATTGTAGCAACAGGTTCCACACCCAAAACCTTTTCACTTGGAGATGATAAGTGTGTTTATACAGCATCAGAGGTTCTGTTAAAGGAAAAAGAATGTGGTGAAAAGGTTGCTATTATCGGTGGCGGGCTTGTGGGTTGTGAGACTGCATTGTGGCTTGCACAGCATGGTAAAAAGGTGCAGGTAATTGAGGCAATGGATGCCATTTTGATGCAGAATGGTCCTTTGTGTCATGCCAATAAAGATATGCTGGTAGAATTGCTGCCTTATTATGGCGTAGAAGTGATTACCAGTGCGAAAGTAAATTCGTATAAGGATGGAAAGCTTTCCGTATCTCTTGCTAATGAGGAAAAAGTGATTGCTTGTGACAGTGTAATTCTATCCGTTGGCTACCAGGAAGAAAACAGTCTGTACCAGGAGCTGCAGTTTGATATTCCTGAAATTTATCTTCTGGGCGATGCCAAGAAGGTAGCAAATATTATGTATGCAATATGGGATGCTTTTGAAGTAGCCAACCATATTTAATCAGTAACCACAGAGAAGAGTTTTCTGCCGGACACATTGTGTCCGGCAGATTTGCCATATGAAGATAAAAAAAAAATTTAGAAAATTTGTAACGATTTATGATTTACCTCGTCTAATCTATAGAAACAAAGAAAGGAGGTGATATGTCAGTGGACTTTGAGAAGCTGTACAATACATATTATATGGAAGTGTATTCCTATGTGATGACCATTCTGAAAAACCAGCATTCTGCGGAAGACGTCACGCAGGAAGTTTTTCTAAAAGCAATGAAGTCAGAGAATTCCTTTCAGGGAAAAGCAAGTGTAAATACATGGTTGTGTGCAATTGCAAAAAATGCTTGTTTAGATATATTAAGAAAGCAAAACCGTTTTACGGAACTAGATGAAGAGGAAATACCTTCTGAACAAAATATGGAGCAATTACTGGAAGATAAGCGTACTTCCTTTCAGATACACCAGCTGCTTCATGATATGGAAGAACCCTATAAAGAAGTGTTTCAACTGAAAGTATTCGGAGAGTTGAATTTTCAGGCAATTAGTAAAATTTTTGGAAAGACAGAAAGCTGGGGCAGAGTGACATATCACCGAGCCAGACTGAAACTTATGGAAAGGATGAAAATCAATGGGTAAAATTAATATGGTCAATGAAGTCAATGATAAGAAAGCATGTGCTATCGTACAGGATCTTCTTCCCTTGTATCATGATAATGTATGCAGTGAAGAAAGTAAGGTGCTTGTTAAGGAGCATATAGCAGAATGCGTAATGTGCAGAAAGATCGTCGATGAACTGAATAATGAAAATATGGAAAAGCAATTGTCTGATGAAGTAGGCGATGTTTTAAAAAGACATGCACAGAAGGAGACAAGAAAATCTGCTATGGTTGGAGGAATTGTTGCAGGTATTTTGATGATTCCACTGATTGTATGCCTGATTTGTAATCTGGCTATTGGTCATGGGTTGAGTTGGTTCTTTATCGTACTGGCCTCCCTTCTGGTGACAGCCTCCTTGACGATAACACCTTTAGTAGTTGTAGGAAAAGAAAGAAAATTCCTGTGGACCCTTGGCTTATTTACTGTTACATTGATGCTTTTATTGATGGTTCTTGTTCTCTATGTCCATGGTAATTGGTTCTTTATTACGGCGGTTCCAATCATGCTGGGATTGTCTGTTATTTTTGCACCGATTGTTGCAGCAATTGCATTCAAAAAAGGGATTCTTTCCAAATGTAAAGGAATCATTGTAATGCTCTGGGATACCCTATGGGTGTATGCTGTCATTGGTGTGTGTGGACTTTATGCGCCCACTTCAGAATATTGGAGAATCGCTCTACAGATCACTTCGTTTGTGGTATTGATGGCATGGATCATCTTTCTGATTGCCAGATATGTGAAGTTTCCTAAGGTTCATATGCCCAAAATGGTAAAGATCGGAATTCTCACTCTTGTATCCGGAGTATTCATCATAACAATCAGTGATATTGTGGACTGGATTATTTTTGGTATATATCGTTCCACTTATACAACATTCGATTTTACCAGTTGGACTGAGGATACAATTAATGGGAACATTAATTTCATTATTCTGCTTACCGCAATAACAGTTGGACTGATTTTGGTGACAGCCGGGCTTACCTGCAAGAAGAAGGTAAGGTAGAGCAGTGATGAAGATACGGGTGAATGGCATACAGAAATATAGGTAGGAGGGGAAAAAGTGAAAAAGTACATATTAACGGAACGCTCCGACCTGTTTGAACCCAATGTCTATATTTCACTGGTGGTATCCTTATCAGGCAGCGTCAGTATAGAAAAAATCAAAAATGCAGTTATGCAGGCATATAAAGCAAATGAAGCAACCATGTCCAAGGTTGTTTTACAAGAAAACGGAGAAGCATTTTATCAAAAAATGGATTGTTCCGGATGCAGAGTAATCATTGAGCATCGGGATTATGGGAGTATTATCAGCGAAAGCGAAAAACAGCCCTTTGCCATTAAAAACGGTGAAATGATCAGAACCTATATTATTCCAGAAGACACAGGATTTACATTGCTCATTATGGCCCATCATCTGGTTGGGGACGGACAATCTATTCTGATTTTTCTACAGGATATGATAGATTGCTTATCCGGAAAAACCGTAGATTATAAGCCAATGGAACTGGTTGATCCAGTTAGATTAGTGAAAAAATTTCATATGCCTTATTATATTAGAGCTTTTTGTAAAATCTGTAATCGAAAGTGGAAGAAGCAGGGAAGAAATTTTACATGGGAAGACTATGAAACAATTCACTTAAGATACTGGGAAAAGCATCACTCTGAATTATTCATACAGACATATTCCGCAGATGAAATTAAAAGCATGTGTCCTCAAGGTATTACTGTTAATAGCTTCATGGTAACAAAGCTGTCTGCCCTATATCCGGAATCCGCTTCCATAGGAATTCCTGTCAGCATCAGGGAACAGAGCTGTTCTATGTCAAATCAGACATCCGGAATAAAAATAGCCTTTACCTACAACAAGGAGCTTTCCTATGAAGAGAATGTAAGTGAAGTACATGGCAAAATATCCCAAGCGATACATAACAAATTTACAAAATACATGGTACTTCCTTTTGTTGCCATGATTCATCCCACACTTATGGATGCTGTGATTATGCAGGCATATGGTCTATATCAAAATGACTTATCAGAAAGGGTGGGTACTGCGTCAGGGTATTTTGGGAAAAACAAACGGGATCTTGGGATTACCAATCTAATGAAGGTCAACATCTCTTGTGACTGTAGGGATTTTCAGTTAGCAGATATTTTGTTTATTCCTCCTAAAGTTGCTTATTCGAAAGCAATAATCGGTATCATAACCTATCAAGACAAAATGCATGTGTGCTGGCATAGAATGATAAAGGATTGACATTTTGAAACTAAGCTTTTCAAATGAACCCGGAGTCATTTATTTATCAGACATAAAATACTATTTTAAAGGTGAGGTAACACGATGTTAAACATACAGCAAATTTTCTGTTCCAATGGGTCAGCATTCGTACTTTTGTTGATTGTTTTACTGAGCTCCTATCGAATGTTTAGCCATAAGCTATTAGATAGTAAACTTATTATTATCATGATTGTAACTGCGCTCACACAGTGTTTGCTGGAAACAATCACTTATCTGATTGATGGTATGGTAGCACCAGGGCATCATAAGTTTCTGATTTTTCTAAATGTTATGCTGTATATTGGAAATGCGTTGTTTGCATTTACATCCACCATATATGTAGACTATAAACTGTTTGGAGACATAAAGAGATTAAAGAGGCGTGGTCGTATTCTCATTATACCGGCAATGCTAATCGTGTTTTTAAGCATAATCAATCTATTTACACCAGTATTTTTTAGTATAGATGAACTTACCTGTATTTATCAACGTACAGATTTGTATTTTATCCCCAATATTGTAGTATGCCTATATCTGCTTTATGGTACAGTGTTAGTATATAAATATAGAAATAAGGTTGGAAAATATCTGTTTTTACCCGCTGTTATTTTTCTGATTCCCATTATTATTGGTGCAGTTTTGGATTTTCTTTTTTATGGACTCGCATTTAAGCAGATGGGAATTGCGATTGCCTTGACTTCAATCTATATTAATGTGCAGAAAGAAATTTCATGCATAGATTCACTTTCAGGTCTGCATACCAGACAATATATGATTAATTGTTATACTGCTGCTATGAAACGTTCAAAATCTGAAGAATCGCTGGTTGGAATATTACTGGATGTAGATAAGTTCAAATTAATCAATGATACATATGGTCATTTGGCAGGAGATGACGCCATTCATTCTATTGGCCAGATATTGCTTAATACAGTGCCAAAAGATGCCATGGCGGTGAGGTTTGCAGGAGATGAATTCATGGTGATCAAGAAGTATATAAGTGAAAAGGACGTACAGGATTTACTGTCATCCATCTATTCTGCAACTGAAAAATATAATGCTACACAGAATAAGCCATATACCCTCCATTTTTCTGCAGGGTATAGTATCTTTAATAAACAGAAAGATACTATAGAAGCATTTTTGGGTCGGATGGATAATGCCATGTATGATGAGAAAAACACAAAATAGGAAGACGGCTCAAATAGTCCCTATGAGGAAAGAAGCATGAATATACAAACAGTAATGGAAAAATTGGGTTTGGGAGATGTGATTGCTACACCAGAAGCAATAGAAGGCGGACTGCTTCACAAAATGTATCAGGTCTCTACCACAACCGGAACATATGCAGTTAAAGTACTGAACCCTGAGATTATGAAAAGGCCGAAGGCATTGCAGAATACGATTACTTCTGAAAAAATAGGAGTATTGTTAGCGGGTGATATTCCTGTCATTTCCGCTATGCCAATACAGGGAAACCAAGTTCATGAGTTTGATGGAAACTATTACATGGTGTTTCGGTGGGTAAAAGGAAGCTCTATTTATCCCCCTGCGATTCATGAGACCAATTGTACTGCCATTGGTGATATACTGGGTAAAATCCATAGTCAAAATCTTGACTTGCCGGAGCTTCCTATAGAGCAAGATGAGATTATTATGTTCGATTGGGATGGTTTACTGCAAACAGCCAAAGAAACTGTAGCTTCAAAAACAGAGTGGTTTTTTGAATATGAAAAAGCATACAATGAAATCATAAAATGGAACCAGGATGCATGTGCTGCAAACAATGCTCTTTCAGAGAAGATGGTGATTAGTCACCGGGATCTGGACCCCAAGAATGTTTTATGGGACCAGGGGAGACCTTACCTGATTGACTGGGAATCTGCAGGATATGTAAATCCTTATCAGGAGTTTTTGGAAGTAATCAATTACTGGGCAGATGATGGAAAAGGTGGCATAGACAAAAGGCTATTTAGTGCCCTGATGTTAGCATATAGTCACTATATGAGGATAGATGATGTTCTTTGGGATGATGTTTTTGCAGGAAGTTATTCGGGAATGCTGGGATGGCTTGCTTATAATGTAAAACGAGCATTGGGAATAGAGGCATCAAGCAAAGAAGAAAGTGCTTTAGGTGCAGAACAGGTAAAAGGAACCATTAAGGCACTGTATGAATACCAGAATAAACTTTTACTTGTAAAGGAATGGCTGGAAGACGGACATAAAACCGTGGAGTGTAAGTTGTTATTATTTGATCTGGATGGAACATTGTTAAGAAGCGATAAAAGCATTTCTATACATACATTGTCTGTCTTAAGGGCGTGTAGGGACAGAGGGATCATGATTGGGGTATCTACTTCTAGAAGTGAACAGAATTCGTTGGCGCATTTGATTCAGCTTAAGCCGGATATCCTAATTTCAAGTGGTGGTGCCTTGGTAAAATGGAATAGTGAATACCTATATAAAGCTGAGTTTAGCAAAGAAGAAACTAATCACATGATAAATGTGGCAAGAGAAGTGTGCGGAGTTGATTGCGAAATCACAATAGACACTTTAGAAAATCATTATTGGAACTATAAGGTTGACCCTAAGAAGCTGGATCAAAGCTGGGGAGATAGTATTTATACAGATTTCCGTGATTTTTCTTATGCATCTCTTAAAATGTGTGTACAAATATTTGATTTAAGTCAAGCAGAGGAGCTGAAGCGTATTTTATCAGATTGTGATTGTATCCGGTTCTCTGATGGCTTTTGGTACAAGTTTACAAAGAAGTCTGCAACAAAGGAAAGAGCAATTATGGAAATTTGTACCTTGTGTAAAATATCCACTCAAGAAATCATTGCATTTGGGGATGATTTTGCTGATATGGGAATGCTTCAGCTATGTGGGGAAGGGATCGCCATGGGCAATTCCATTCAAGAGGTTAAGGATATTGCAGATAGAGTAATAGGAAGCAATGATGAGGATGGTATTGCTGAATATATCATCAGGAGATTTGATTTGTAAGGATATAGAGTTGTCAATTTGCTATAACATGTGATAAAGGGAGAATTTATTATGCTAAAAAATATTATTAAAATAGTTTTTGGTTTGATCATGGTAGTATCAGTGATAATCGGGTACTTACCGGAGCCGGAATACCTACACGAATTAACTTGTATCTCAAATACAGCAGGCGGAATAGTTTTAATTATTGATGCAATATTGAATATACGTAAGAATAAGCATGTTCATCCTGCCATTTTCTTGAATGTAGCAGTTTGTATATTTTCAGTTTTCCTTGTATGCGTAGGTAGTTTGACAGGACTATATGGTAAGTTTAATTTTAAAGGCGCTTTTTTCATTTTGCATGTAATTGCACCGATTGTATTTATCGGTTTCTATTTCGTTTTCATAAATGAACAGCAAAGGAAATGGAGAGCAGTTTTTACAGCACCCATCATGATGTTATCATACTTACTGTTTGATTATATTCAGTGTCAGTTCACTGGAAAATTTGTCTACGGATTAGTGGACACAGAAATGATGACATTGCAAAACACAGCAATCGCAGGAGTCATGATGTATGCGATTATGTGCCTGTTTGGCGGTGGAATATTCGGGATTAACAGATTGATACATAGGAAAGCAAAACAATAGCGATAAAAATGATTTATGTAACGTAGGAGGCTCTTTATGTATCATTATTATCAATTTCATAAGCCAGCCGGCTGTGTCACTGCCCTACGTGATGAGCATAAGCCAACTATCATGCAGTATCTTTCGGATTTAGATATGACCATATTACGTCCGGTGGGAAGATTGGATATGGATACAGAGGGTTTGCTGATTCTGACGGACGATGGTGCGTACAACCAGCATATGACACATCCTGATAGGGAAATCGAAAAGGAATACTTTTTCTTTGCACTTGGCACATTCACACCGGAAAAACAGAAAATTCTGGAGCAGGGAGCAGCGATTCCCGCTATGAAGGGAAGGAAGATGAGACCTGCCTATATTGAGGTCTCTGAGACTATGACACTTGAGCACCTACCAACCAATTTGATGGAAAAGGTCCAGGCACGCACTTTGAAAAATCGACCAGATAGCCCGGTGTTTTCCGGTTTCATCACTGTAACAGAGGGGCGAAAGCATGAAGTGAAGAGACTTTTAAAGGGAATTGACTGCTATTGTATTTATCTAAAACGCATACGAATGGGTGAGGTGCGGCTGTTTGAGGATCTGGCGCTCGGAGAGGTGAGGGAGTTTGTACCAGGAGAAAAAAGCTAAACAACAGCGAAAATTTCTAATATAATTATTCATTGTAGAATTGATTGAACTGTGTTTTATACCCAGTTTATTCATTTTATTTGATTAATGAAAAAGTACAAAATATCATAAATACACTGCTGAAAGTAGTATATAGGTTGAATAACGTTTATAAAAATGTTAAAATAAGATTAATTCAATTATATTACTGACAAATTTTCATAGGAGAGTCTTGTTTTACCATGCCTACTAAGACTAGCTGATATATTTTGCAATAGTAAAAAAAGACAAGATAATCATAACATACTAAGATTAAACTATTTGTTAATAATTATTTTGATACCAAGGGTTAAGAACGATAAAATATTGGGAGGGTACAGAAGAACTTATGACAAAATATTATTTTGAAAGGGAGATAAAGCATTCGGGTCTTAATAAGTATAGAGTTGTTAAGGGTGAAACAAAATATGAACTTGATCAAAAAGCGTCAGCAATTCAGGCACAGTGGAATGAACAATGGGTTAAAAAGTGTGAGGCAGAGAAAAGAAGGCAGGAGAAAGAGCAAATAAGATTCGATACTGAGAAAGCACTTGCATATGCAGACAAAATGACTAAAGAAGCAGAATTAGTTCAGTATGAGATAGAGAACATAATAAAAAAACAAGTCAAAGGCGTGAGTAAGGATTTACTATATGATAAATCAACCTATACAGTTAATAAACCTATAAGACCGACTGACGAAATCAATCCGATGGAACCGCACCGAGTAGAAGCTCAATATAACAAAAAGTTACCTTTCCTTGCAGCATTTTCGAAAAAGAAAAAGAATGAGTTTATAAAAAATAACGACGATTTGTATCAACAAAATCATACTAAATGGCTTAATGCTGTTGAAGAAATAAAACTTAGAAATGAGAAAAGTATTAATGAGTATCAGATTAAAACGGACGAGTGGCAAAAAGGGTTTAATGATTTCAGAGTAAAAAAAGAAGATTACAATAAGCAAATAGATTGTTTTTTTACTAATTTTGAAAAGGGAGATAAG
>DATERV010000115.1:0-3366 GCA_035271185.1 Lachnospiraceae bacterium
GGGCCTTTATAATCTCGATAACCTCGTAAAAACTTTTAATGTTGATATAATTAAATTCAGATTATCTCCTAAAACTTTTATTGAAGAAACCCGTAAAGATTTCTTTGAGGAACTCCACCCATTGAAATGGATAGAGCAGCAATTATATGCTAAGCCGCTTGAAGTAGCAAAAGCATTTAATATTCCAATTGTTTTCATGGGTGAGAATTCTGCATTTGAATATGGTGAAAGCGAAGAGTGCGAAATTTTTCATCCAGCAAGTGATGAAAAAACAAAAATGATTTTTCTCGGATCAATATGGCCATATTCTAATACCGATTCACTTGAGCAAGCGAAACAAATGGGCTTCAAGACTCTTTCCGATTTTGACGATTGGCAAAGACAAGGAAGTGTAGATGATTATACGCAGATAGATAGCAAAGGATATATGATGCAACATTGGACCAAGTTCATTAAATTTGGTTTCCAAAGAGTCTCTGATCTAGCATGCCGGTTTGTCCGTGAGGGGATTTTAACTAAAAAACAAGCAGAACAGATGATAAAGGATTCTGACTGGATTTGCGATATGCTTGCAAAAAAGGATTTCTGCCGTACTATTGGGATAAGTGAACAAGAATTTGATGATACCGTTGACAGGTTTGCCAATAAAAAGATTCTAGTTAAAGATGTAAATGGGCACTGGAGACGAAAAGATTTATTATAAGAGGTGCGTCATGTCATCTATTGCAATCATTACCGCGAGAGGCGGATCAAAACGGATACTTAAAAAAAACATCAGGGATTTCTGTGGGAAACCGATTATTTCATATTCCATAAAAGCAGCAATTAATAGCAATGTTTTTGATGAAGTGATGGTTTCAACCGATGATGAGGCGATTGCCAGTATTTCAAAAGAATACGGAGCTAAAGTACCATTTATGCGATCAAAGAAAAATTCCGATGATTTTGCTACAACAAGTGATGTTCTTATAGAAGTGCTAAGTGAATATCAAAAGATAGGCATAAATATTGAGCATTTTTGTTGTATATATCCCACAGCCCCTCTCATATCAGAAGATGATATATCACAGGCAATGTCATTATTGATTTCCTCTGGAGCTGATTCTGTAATTCCTGTTGTTAAGTTTTCATTTCCCCCACAAAGAGGGGTATTTATTAGGGATGGTAAACTTACCGCAGTAGATCCACTGCAGCATAAAAAAAGAAGTCAAGATCTTGAACCTATATTTCATGATTGCGGCTTATTTTATTGTGTTTCCTATGAACCTTTTTTGCATGAGAAAAAATTAATTACGACTAATACTATTCCTTTTTTAATGGATGAGGGAAAAGTCCAAGACATTGATACTCTAGAAGATTGGAAAATAGCCGAAATGAAATATAAGATTTTGAGGATCAAAAATGAATCTTTTTGAAACTATAAAAATAGGCAATGTCTATGTAATTGCAGAAATGTCAGCAAACCACGCCGGAAAACTAGAAAACGCTCTACAGATTGTTCAGGCAGCAAAAAAAGCGGGTGCTGATTGTCTGAAAATCCAAACCTATACAGCTGACACCCTGACTTTGGACTGTGATAATGAGTGTTTCAAGATTAAGGAAGGTCTTTGGACTGGAAATACTCTGTATAATCTATATAAACAGGCGTATACCCCTTGGGAATGGCAAGCTGAGATCAAAAGTGAGTGTGAGAGACTAGATATGGACTTTCTCTCTACTCCCTTTGATTCTACTGCAGTTGATTTCCTAGAGGGTTTAGGAATTGAGTTCTATAAGATTGCTTCTTTTGAATTGATTGATATTCCTCTTATTGAGTATGTTGCAAATAAAGGGAAGCCCATCATCATGTCAACGGGAATGGCAAGTTTTGAGGAAATAGAGGATGCTGTCAGTGCCTGTAAAAGAATGGGCAATGAGCAAATTGTTCTGCTGCGCTGTTCCAGCTCGTATCCAGCTATCTCAGACGACATGAACCTTCAGACTATGGTTGACATGGGCTTGAGATTCGGTGTCCCTGTAGGCCTTTCAGATCATTCCATGGGCTCAGTCGCTGCAATTGCTGCCGTTGCATTAGGTGCTTCAGTTATTGAGAAACATTTTTGTCTAAGCCGATTAATTGAAAATCCAGACTCTTCCTTTTCTATGGAACCTGCCGAATTCAAGCAGATGGTCATGGATGTGCAGGCAGCAAAACGATCGATTGGTAGTGTTTGCTATGGTCCTACACAGGCAGAAATTGGGAACCTTCGCTTTCGGAGATCTATTTTTTCAACTTCTGATATCAGCCGGGGCGAGTTTTTTTCTGAATCAAATATTAGGTGTATACGGCCCAGCCATGGGATGAAACCTAAATATTTCAAGGGGATTTTAGGAAAACAAGCTAAAGTTGATATCCCTTTTGGTACACCTATCCATGAAGATTTGATTGGGTAATGGTATGAGTATCCTTGGTTTGTCATTAAAAAAAGCCACTATCTCTGATTGTGAATTACTTCTTTCTTGGGCAAATGAGCCCGATACAAGAAGGAACTCTCTCAATTCCGAAAGTATTTCTCTAGAAACTCACACCAAGTGGCTTACCCAAATATTACATGATGAATCAGTATCCTTGTATATTCTCTATAGTGAAGATATTCCTGTTGGTCAGATCCGCTTGAACTGCACAGGCACCCAAGCAAAGATTAGTTATAGCATTGCAAGAGAGTATAGGGGCCGAGGCTTTGGTTCTCAGATTATCAGGATGCTTGAAGCCATAATCACTGCAGAGAGACCATCTTTGGCTATACTGGTAGCAGAAGTTAAATTCATGAATGTCCCATCAAAAAAAATATTTGAGAATAATGGTTATTCAATCGCTCAGGAGGATTCAGTAACTCAAGTGATACTCTATTCTAAACTATTGGGAAAAAATTCATGATCGGCTTCAGAGTTGATAGTAATGAAAAAATAGCTACAGGGCATTTCATGCGTTGTAAGGTCATTGCGACAGAATTGCAATCATTAGGTAATAGTGTCCTTTTCATTTGTGCCGACGAAATTGGATATGGATTAGCCCGCCATCATGGATTCTCTGCAATTGTTCTTAATTCCTCATGGAATGATCTGGATAATGAGGTAGAACAACTTATTGAAATCATCCGGGTATACTCCATAAAGAAACTGGTTGTTGATAGCTACCAAGTGACCTACAGGTACTTGGCTACTCTGAATTCAGAGGTTCCTGTAATCTATATGGATGACCTTAATGCCTTCATCTATCCTGTAAGTGTTCTGGTTAACTACAATATGTATGCCCATGATATGCCATACATCGATTTGTATCGTGATACTCAGACCACATTATTGTTAGGGCTGGACTATCTTCCA
>DATERV010000116.1:0-6258 GCA_035271185.1 Lachnospiraceae bacterium
TTCCAAAATGGCAAGGTGCAATCAACTCAAATTTTTTCATCCCTATACCTATCTTCGTATTATTTTTCTCTTTTCTTACCTTTTTTTTAGTATATCATTATTTATGGATACTTCCAATCTCTTTTTATACTTTGTACTATACATCGGCGCTTTTTTTACAGAAAAAAAGGGCGCTTCTGGCGCCCTTTTCATCCACATCACTAAAATTCGTTCTGCTTGTTCTGCTTGTTCTGCTTATTCTGGTTATTGTTCTGGTTGCTGTCCTGGTTGCTGTTCTGAGTACTGTTCTGAGTACTTTTCTGATTTTTGTTCTGATTGCTGTTTGAACAGTTATTATACTTGTTCTGGTTTTCATTATTCTGATTGTTATTAGACATATGAAAGTCCTCCTGTTGATTTTTTGTTACACGAGTATTATGTCTATTCAAAAGCTATATTATGCATCTTACATCTAGGACTTTTTTACTATTTATTTATTGCAATTAGTACTAAAGTATTATATAATTATTTTGCAAAGAAAATATGGGCCTTCACCTGTTTTCTTTGCAAGCCTTATATTTATTTATACTCAAAGTGAACCGCCAGTGCCCCTGACGGTTCATTTATTTACGTACGCCTAATCACCCTAATCAATAATATAACCAATATAACAGGTAGCAGTATTGGTGCTAAAAAAGATAGTACAGAGAATATCAGCGAAAAAACTATCAGAATAACAAAAATAACAATAAAGATAATCAACCACACAGGCATTTTGAATTTATTAGCCTTATATGTTCCATTATTTTGATAGGACTGTTGATTATTTCGGCTCTGATAACCACCACCATTATCATATTCACCTTGAGACCCTGATACTCCTGCATGCTTATTGGCTTCTGCTATACTTCTTGCCAGCAGACTTGGATCGCCCAAAGAAGCAACTACTTCATCTTCACTTTTCCCCATTCTGATCTGCGTATTGATGTAGTTCTCATAATAGTTCACGTTTTCCGAAACTGTACCAGCTCCTACTCTAGTTGACAATGCTGTTCTTAAGCCATCTAAAAATTCTTGTTTTTTCATGTTGACTCCTCTGGCGTTTCCGGTTATTACTTTCCCTCATTTACTATTACCCAATAAAAGTAATACATTACGATATAGCCTTTATTTTATTGATTATTATTATAGCATGTGTCATCAGCAAGGTAAATAAAAGGAATGAAAAGGTATTATTAACTTTTTATAAACCATAAAGATAGATTTTTCACACAACTCCTAAGATTGCGCCCATGTTTGGCGCACCCAAAAAGCATGCTGTAATGCTCATCGCATTACAGCATGCTTCTAGTTAACACTTAAGTTAAGCTCAAATTACTTTGTAGCTTTCCAAGCTTCGTACTGAGACTGAGCTTCAGCTAGAATCTTCTGGTAACCAGCTTCATCCAATGCAGACTGGAACTTAGCAAGTTTAGCTTCTACTTCATCAGGAGCATTAGCGCCGTTTTCAAGCATGTAGCCATACTCAGCAAATACGTTTGTACAAGCAACATACTCAGCATCTACAGGAGCCTTGGTAAATCTGAAGCCTGCTGCACTTGAAGCTTTAGCGTTGTCGTTGAAGTCACTATACATTTCAAGTAAGTTGTCAGACTGAGTTGCTGTCAGGGATACGCACCACTGACTACATGATTCCCATGCATCATGGCTGTATAATTCACCCTTCTTTACTATCTTGCCAGCATCATCTCTGTCATAATCAACACCTTCAATACCATAAGTATACAGATCAGCTAAAGTCTTATCTGTGTATAACAGACCTAAGAATTCGATACAAGCCTTTGCTTGCTCTTCAGTACAGGTAGAAGCTATAGTAAAGCATGATCCAAGAGCTGAGTTGGAATGTGACCAATCATCTGTTACTTGAGCCATAGCAACCTTCTGGGTATAACGACTTTCAGCACCTGAATTGTCGGGAACATCTGTCCAGAAAGATATACCCCAATCCTGAGTACTGGTAACAGCTTCAGGTGTGGTTTTGGTTGCATCATCTTCACTAATGTAGCCTTTCTGGCCCCAATCACACATTGTAGTAACGAACTCCTTATACTGAGTTGTAATCATAGGATTTACTACTGTATCTGTAGCTCTGTCTACAGCTACTAAACAATCCTGTGAGAAGAAATCAAAGTCATTCATGTACCATCTGTAGAACAGTGCAGTTCTCTGAGTCAGATAAGGATATTTCAAACCTTCAGATTTACAATCAGCTAACATGGGCTCAATATCCTTATAGCTCTTTACAGTTGAAAGATCCCAACCATATTTGTCAACCAGATCCTGACGGAACATTAAGTTATATCCTTCTGCTGACTCCTTATAACAAGAAACGAAGTAATCCTTTCCGTCGTACTTGCAAGCATCCCAAACCCATGCAGGTACTGCACTGTAAAGTGCTGTGCCTGGTAAAAGATCGCTAAAGTCATAGCATGCATTTCCCTTAATCAGTTCGTCTGTCTTAACAGCTCCGGTCCAGGAAGCAGTCCATAATAAGTTAATCTCGCCATTGGATAATGCAAGGTTAGCTTTGTCAGGGAATTCAAGATTCCCAACATCTGTCATACCACTGATCTTTACATTGATCTTGTCTTTTATGTACTCGTTGATTGCAGCAACAACCGCATCAACTTCCCCCTGATCAGGAGCATTGAGATTGAAGCTGTCTCTGAAAATAGTTATTTCAACTGGATCTCCCTTAGGAGCTTCAGTTGATGCTGCAGCACTACTATCAGCTGTAGTCGCAGCTGCAGAACTATCAGGTGTAGTTGTAGTTGTTTTATCACCACAACCAGCCAGCATAGTTGCTGCCATTGCAGTTGCCATAGCAGCTGCCAGTAACTTCTTACTAAACTTCTTGTTACTCATGTTTTTATTCCTCCCTAATTAAATTAATAAATATATATTCAGAATGCACGTAATGTACATTCATTGAATATCATCCTTTTACTGATCCCACTGTAAGTCCTTTTATAAAATACTTTTGAAAAAAGGGAAATGCCAGAATAATAGGTCCAATTACCACAAGCACCGTAGCCATGGTGGCTGAAAATTGGGGAATATTACCCTGCAATCTAGCTATTACATCAGAAGGGATATTTTTTGAGTTTAATAAAGTTTCAATGCTTCTCTGTATACTAATCAAAAGTAACTGTAATGGCTTCTTGTTGTTACTCTTGATAAAGATCAAAGCATTCTGCCAATCATTCCAATAAGCGGTTGCCATCATAAATCCCACAGCTGCCAATGCCGGTTTCATTAATGGGAATACAATCTGGAAAAAGGTCCTGTATTCACCGGCTCCATCAATTCGTGCAGAATCCATTAATTCCTCAGAAACACTTGTCACTATGTAAGTACGAAGGATAATGACATTCATTGTGGAAACGCACAGCGGTAAGATCAAAAGCAGAATATTGTCCTTCATATGATAGGTGGAGGTAAATACAATATAGTTTGATAAGGTACCACCACTAAAGATCATAGGAATCATCAGAAATACGGAAAGAATTTTTCTTAAGCGGAATTCTTTTCGGCTGATTGCAAACGCAAATAAGCTCATCACCAATAAACCAAACAGTGTACCCACAACAGTAATAAAAATTGTCACTCCATAGGAAGTTGCCAGCTGTTTACCGTATCTAAGTACGGCATTCATGCCTTCCAATGACCATTTCTTTGGGAAATAAGTAAATCCACCTGTTAATATTGTTTTCTCATCTACAAAAGAATTGATGATAATCAGGAGAATAGGTAATGCACAAAATATCGTATATAATAGTAAGAAAAAGCCTAATATGTATTGGGATATTCCTACTTTCTTTTTCCTTACTTTCACTTTATTACCACTCATCTTCATATTCTCCTTCTCTTAGAATAATGCATTTTCCGGTGCTAGTTTGCGAACTATACCATTTGTAATCAGTATCAACAATGCTCCCACAACGGACTGGAAAAGCGAAGCTGCTGCAGTAAATCCAAATTTAGATGTTTGGAATATGGAATTTAATATGTAAGAATCAATAACCTGTGTGGTGGAATACAAGGTTCCGCTGTTTCTGGTTACCTGATAGAAAAGGCCAGTATCAGAACGCATAATACTACCAACACTGAGCAACAGCATAACGGTAATCATAGGTACTAAGGATGGTAAAGTAATATGTAAAATCTGCTTCCATTTATTGGCGCCATCAATCTCGGCTGCTTCATAAAGCTCTGTACTGATGCCGGAAAGTACGGACATATAGAGAACAGAACCATAACCTACACTGTTCCACATCCTTATGATGGTAAGCATTACTGGCCATTTACCAGCATCCGAATACCATCTGATACCGGTTTCAAACACCTGGTTAATCATTCCATTTGATGAACTGCAGTAAGCATATACTACAAACTGTACAGCTGCATAGGAGATAAATATGGGGATGATCATAACACTTTGAAATACTTTGCCCAGTTTTTTAAACACAAATTGGTCAATTGCAATTGCAAGTACAATATTCAGGAACGTTCCTAATATGGTAAAAATCAGATAATACATTATTGTGTTCTGGGTCATGTTCATAAAGGTAGCTTTGGAAGCTGTGAGGAATTCAAAGTTATCCAATCCATTAAACGGGCTCTTCCAAAGGCCCAGCCTATAATCAAAATTTTTGAAGGCAAGTGACAATCCTGCCATTGGTACATAGTTAAAGAAAAACAAAACCAGAACTGCAGGCAATGACATTAATACATGCGCACGATGCTTCCATGTGTTGTGTAAAAAACCCTTCATCTTTCCACTCCTTTTATTTTTAGCTATCAATGTTCATACAGGCTTTTACTGTCTTGCCCATATAGACCTCTCCGCCAATTGTAATCTGTTCAATAATAGTTGTTTTAGGTTTTTCAATCAGGCTTATCAGTTTTTCACCTGCCTGTATACCAATCTCGTTGGTATTCTGACGTAGGCTGGTAAGCTGCGGCTCAATATGTCTGCCTACCCGAATTCCATCATATCCCGCCACAGATATATCATCGGGAATTCTTAAACCATTCTCTTTAATCACATTAATCCCACCAAAGCAGGAGAAATCATCTGGATATAAAATGCACGTTGGTGGATTGGGAAGTGCCAACAGTTTTTCGGTCATATCTCCGGCTCCCTTAGTATCCCTGTATGCTGCCTCTAAAACATATTCATCAGGTACATTAATATCAAGTTCTTCTGCTGTTTTATAAAACGAAGAAAGTCGGCTGCTTGTAACTGCTGAATCAGCTCCATGGATGTAAGCTATCTTTCTATGCCCTTTTTCATATACATAAGTAAGCAAATCCTTCATCCCTTTAACGTTGTCAGAAAAAATTGCTGCTCTGTTATGAAACAAGTGGTCTATGGTCACCAACGGAATATCGCTCTTAACCAGTTCATCAACTTCAGGATCATAAAAATCAACGCAGGCAATTACCACTCCGTCAAAGCCTCTATATCTGCAATGTTCCAGATACGTCATCCTGTTCTTGCCTGTTTTGCTACCATTGATAAAAGTGATATCGAAACCTTTCTCTTCCACTGTTCGTTTGAAACTGTCAAGTACATTTGCAAAGTAATCATGAGTCAAACCGCTTTGAGCTTCGTCTACAAAGAGAACTCCTACGTTATATGTACGGTTGGTCTTCAAAGCCCTAGCTGATGAATTGGGAAAATACCCCATTTCTTTTGCAACCTGTCTGATATGTGCCTTAGTATCTTCGCCTATATCTCTGTGGTTATTCATTGCCTTACTGACTGTTGCAATACTGACGCCGCATACTTTTGATATATCCTTCATCGAAACCATGTTACAATCCTCTTTCGCTATCTCTTTAAGTTATTGTAAGCTTGATTTTTCTCGGTAATACTCAGTACGGCAAATAACTTAATCGTTTTCGTGTTCTTACTATACATCAGGTTTTATATTTTTGCAACACTTTTTAAATTATTTTTATGCAATATTTACACTTTTAGCAAATTTATACAGATTGCATGCTAGTTTTTTCATCATTTTGCACACTCACTCGATTTGTTTCTTCTTATATAAAGATAGTATGGGTGTATTTGAATATTTTTGATTTATAAAAACATTGAGATATGAAATGCTTAGTCAATAAAGTTGGATTATTACTAATGTTTTTGTTGCAAACAGCATATATCTTGTGTATAATTCGGTTTAGAAAGATTTTTGTCGTTTTACTTAAACG
>DATERV010000117.1:0-20478 GCA_035271185.1 Lachnospiraceae bacterium
TATTATAATAGCGAAGATAGAGGTTGCGTTTTTCAAGAGTAGTTTTTCTGATGTGGCAGGCACATTTGAGGGAAAATTAAAGGGAGAGACGCCGAAAGAGGAGATGACCTGTTTGTCAACTCTTGGGGATACAGTTAAGAACTGTATAACTGTCATCTATATATTAGATGGGGCGCTATTAGGATGGATGAAAACAGCCGGCCCATAATATCATATGTGGCCGGTTTTTTGTTTGTATACATTCAGATGAGAGTTCCAACATGTTAAGGAGGAAGTATTATGTCTATTTTTAAGGGAGCAGGTGTTGCAATTGTTACACCAATGAAAGCAAATGGCGAAGTTAATTATGACAAGTTTGCTGATCTGATTGAATTTCAGATACAGAACGGTACGGATGCCATTGTTGTATGTGGTACCACAGGAGAGTCTTCTACACTATCACATGAGGAGCATCTGAGTGTTGTAAAGTTTTGTGTCGAAAGAGTGGCAGGAAGGATTCCGGTTATTGCAGGAACAGGGTCCAATTGTACACAAACAGCTGTTTATCTGACTAAAGAAGCTGAGAAATACGGAGTAGATGCTGTTCTTTTAGTATCACCTTATTATAATAAGGCGACTCAGAATGGTCTTTATGTACATTTCAAAACGATAGCTGAAGCGATTAAGATACCTGTAATACTATATAATATTCCTGGTCGTACAGGATGTAATATACAGCCTGAAACAATAGTAAAATTGTGTACAGATGTGGAAAATATTGTTGCCGTAAAGGAAGCTAGTGGAGATATCAAGCAGATAGCAGTTCTGGCAGCATTAGCAAAAGGAAAAGTAGACTTTTATTCCGGTAATGATCATGAAATTGTCCCTATATTGTCATTAGGAGGAAAAGGTGTTATTTCTGTTATGGCTAATGTGGCACCCAGACAGACACATGAAATTTGTGATAAATATTTTAAAGGTGATGTACAGGGTAGTCTGGCTATGCAGCTGGAAGCAATAGATTTATGTGATGCATTGTTTTGCGAGGTAAATCCCATACCGGTAAAAAAAGCATTGAACCTTATGGGGATGGATGCAGGTACCCTCAGACTCCCACTGACGGAAATGGAAGAGGGAAATACGCTGAGATTAAAGAAAGCTATGCAGGAGTACGGCCTGCTTTAGGGGAGAAAACTAATGTACAGACTAATTATGCATGGCTGTAATGGCAAGATGGGACAGGTGATTTCCCAGTTGGTTGCAGCTGATGAAGAGGCCTGCATTGTTGCAGGTATAGATAGCAGAGATGATGGATATAATTCGTATCCGGTATTTATTAACCTTGATGAATGTGAGGTGGAGGCTGATGCAATCATAGATTTCAGTGTCGCACCAGCAGTTGATGCGCTTCTTGACTATTGTGTAAAAAAGAAACTTCCCTGTGTACTCTGTACCACAGGCCTTTCTGATGAACAGCTGCAGAAAGTCAGCAAAGCAGCAGAATCCACAGCGATATTAAGATCAGCAAACATGTCTTTGGGCATCAATATGCTATTAAGATTATTAAAGGAAGCAGCAGTCATTTTAGCTCCTGCAGGTTTTGATATTGAAATAGTAGAAAAACATCACAACCAGAAAGTTGACGCACCAAGTGGAACAGCTCTTGCACTTGCGGATTCCATTAATGAAGAGTTTGGTGGTGCATATGATTATGTGTATGATAGAAGCCAGGTCAGAGAGAAAAGACAAAAAAAAGAAATTGGTATTTCGGCAGTACGTGGTGGTACCATTGTAGGTGACCATGATGTTATTTTTGCAGGTACAGATGAGGTGATTACCTTTTCACATACCGCTTATTCAAAAGGCATCTTTGCAAAGGGAGCTATTCAGGCTGCTAAATTCTTAAAAGGAAAAACAGTTGGAATGTATGATATGAGTGATGTTATCGCATAAATAGATTTGTCTATTGGAAAATCCCGTTTCCTGATATTGACAGGAGACGGGATTGTTTATTATAACAGTAATATGGAAATAATCATAAAAGGAAGGTATACACCTTCCTTTTTGCAGACAGATTTGTGATTATTAGCGTTTTCCGGTTAAATCATTTGTAGCATTTTTTACACCATTGCCAACATCATTAACGACATTACCAACAGCATTACCTACATCATTTGCTGCATTACCAACTGCACTTCCGGCACTATTTGTGGAGGTTGTATCCGTGGTTGTTGTAGCACCAGTGGTTGTTGTGGTGGTCTGAGTTGTAGTAGTCTGAGTGGTTTTTCCGGTGGTGGTACCGGTAGTAGTCCCAGTAGTGCTTTGCGTAGTACGCTGAGTTTGGGTTGTGCTGCCGGCCATATCAGTTTTGTTTTTTGGGGTTGTACCACATGCAGCTAGCATAGAGATACAAATAAGCGTTAAGCAAGTGGCTATTGTTTTTTTGATTTTTTTCATAATATCGCTCCTTTTTGTGAGATAGATAAATCAGAACATTAGTATTGTATGCATTGTCAAATAAAATATACAAATAAAGCAGAAGAAAAATGAGAGGAGTATGAAGAATGGAATTTCGTCCTTGTATAGACATACATAATGGAAAAGTGAAGCAGATTGTTGGTGGAAGTCTTTTAGATCAATCTGATTTCGCAAGAGAAAACTTTGTATCAGATTATGATGCATCTTTTTATGCAAAACTTTATAAAAACCGAAATATTTATGGTGGACATATCATTCTTTTGAATCCGGCGGGCAGCAGGTATTATGCAGAGACCAAAAGACAGGCACTGGCAGCTTTAGAAGTTTATCCTAAGGGACTGCAGGTGGGAGGCGGAATCAATTCTTCAAATGCCCTGGAATTCATAGAGGCCGGCGCCAGTCATGTCATTGTAACATCCTATGTGTTTAGGGATGGGAAGATTGATTTTAGCAGATTGGCTCAAATGGAAAAAGAGGTAGGTGCGTGCAGACTAGTATTAGATATCAGCTGCAAGAAGGAAGAGAATGGGTATGTAGTAGTGACAGACAGGTGGCAGAAGAAAACAGAGGAAAAAGTTAGTATAGAATTACTGGATGAACTATCCGGTTATTGTGATGAGTTCCTCATTCATGCTGTTGATGTGGAAGGGAAAGCAGAAGGAGTTGATAAGGAACTGATTGCATTATTGGGAGCGTGGGGAAAGAAACCTATTACCTATGCAGGCGGCATTCATGATTTGAAAGATTTGCAAATCATAAAGGAAGTAGGGAAGGGCAGGATTCATGCAACCATAGGAAGTGCGCTGGATTTGTTTGGTGGGAATATGAAATTTGATGAGGTGATTTCCTACATAGGACAGGATAAGTAGAAGAGTTAGCATTTTGCTTTGACTTTCATAACGAAAAAAAAAGGACCAATCATTGATTGGTCCCTTTTCTAATCCTATAAGACGATATTGCAAATTCTAAATAGAAATACTCATTAAGTTTCTATATTTAAGAACAGGTACATCGTGTTACTGATTATAAATTGTTATAATTTTGAATTATAACCTGGTTACGTTTACAGCCTGAGGTCCTTTGTCGCCGTTAATAACTTCGTACTGAACACCCTGACCTTCTTCAAGAGACTTGAATCCGTCCATGTTAAGACCTGAATAATGTACGAATACATCATTTCCAGCTTCATCAGAGATGAAACCATAACCTTTTTGGTTGTTAAACCATTTTACTGTACCTTTGTTCATTGTAAATACCTCCAAAAAATAAATAAGTCATGTTGTCGTACCCTATGTACGCTTCAACAGAATTAGAATAACACACTAATTTAAAAATGTAAAGTATAAGACTTGATTTATTTTAAAAAATATGTTAATTTTTTTTATAAGCTGACAAGACAGGTGAATTTACAAAAAAAAGGATGAAACATAATTATGAAAAAATGGAAGTCAATATTGAACAACATATTTATTGATGGCTTATCAGGTATGGCATTGGGACTTTTCTCTACATTGATTATTGGCACAATCATTGCCCAAATCGGAAACTTAATAGGAGGGACAGCAGGTGGATATCTGACGGCTATTGGAAATGTAGCGAAAACTGTTACAGGTGCAGGCATCGGTGTGGGGATTGCCTGTAAATATAAGGAAGGACCTCTGGTTACAGTTTCTGCAGCAGTAACAGGTATGATTGGCGCATTTCCGAAGCTTCTGGAAATTGAAAGCTATAAATTCGGAGTACCAGGTGAACCGCTGGGAGCTTTTTTTGCAGCCCTGGTTGCTATAAAGGTGGGGCATCTGGCAGCAGGGAAAACAAAGGTTGACATTATTATTACCCCCTTTGTTTCCGTGATTTCCGGAGCTGTTGCAGGTATGATAGCAGGACCCTATATTGGATCCTTTATGAGTTGGCTTGGGCATGTAGTGAATGTAAACGTGGAAGCACATCCTATACTGGGTGGAATGATTATTTCAGTTTTAATGGGAATCATACTTACTCTGCCAATCAGTTCAGCAGCCATTGGTATTTCTATGAGCATTACAGGACTTGCCGCCGGAGCAGCTACTATAGGTTGCTGCTGTAATATGGTTGGTTTTGCGGTAGCAAGCTATCGTGAAAATAAATTTGGGGGATTGATTGCACAAGGAGTAGGTACATCCATGCTGCAAGTGCCAAACATAGTAAAAAAACCGATCATATGGATTCCGGCTATTGTATCCAGTGCTGTTTTAGGACCCATAGCATCAGCTGTACTGGGTATGGTAAGCACGCCTATAGGTTCCGGAATGGGGTCTTCCGGCTTAGTTGGACAGATTGCTGCTTTTGGTGCCATGACACAAAACGGTATGGAAACATTGCCTGCTATTGGTCTGATTTTAGTGATGCACTTTATTTTGCCGGCTGCGATAACGCTCCTTGTTTCAGAATTCATGCGTAAAAAAGGCTGGATTAAGCCGGGAGATATGTTACTAAACGTATAAAATTGTATAATTTACATACGTTATTTTGTCTATATGTTACAAAATTGTTAATCTATCGTTGTTTCAATTAGTCACCTGTGGTAAAATGGAAAAAGTTTACTGGAGGTGACTTTTTTATGCAGAACAAGAAGCACAAGAAAAAAGTAAGCCGTATTGTCATATTCACATCGGATGCTGTGGATGCAAAAACACGTCAGTTTCGGCTTCATCCTTTTACTGCTATGCTGCTTACACTGGTTTTATGTGGTCTGGTAGGAGCCATCATAGGTTACGCCATCTATGAGGGACAGATTTGGGACAGACAGAATGAGAAGGTAATGAAGCAAGCGGAAATTATGGCTTCATTAGAGGAAGAAAAAAATGTTTTAGAAGTTGAAATTGAGAATTTAAATGCTAAAATTGAAGCATTAAGCACAGCAGTCAATGAAAAGTCACAGACTGCAGATGAATTACAGGAAGAGTTAACACTACAGTTTCTACCCACGGATTATCCATTAACGGGTTCAGCAGGCATAGAAGAAGTGACTGCAGGTTATCCCATGGTAATCTTCACTGCTTCAGAAGGGGTAACAGTAGTTGCTTCCGCAAAAGGAACTGTAACAGCGATAGAACAGGATGAAACCTATGGAAATAAAGTCACAGTAGATCATGGAAATGGATATGTTTCTATATACTGTAACAAGGGGGAGCCACAGGTTAAGGTAGGAGATGAAGTAGCAAAAGGGACTACTTTATATCTGATAGGAGTAGATAATAAGGAAATGGCTTATCAGATATTAAAGGATGGTAGCTATATCAATCCTACAGAAATGTTGTCCATTAATGGGTAATGAGCAAGCGGCGAATGGTTATTTTATGGAGGAGTAAGTATGAAAAAGGATTCAAAGATTACTACTATTATAGGAAAGGGCTCTGTACTGGAGGGCAATTTTTCTGCTACAGGATCTGTCAGACTGGATGGCACTGTTGAAGGAAATGTGAAAGTAACCGGACAATTTGTACTTGGTGCTGCAGGAAAAGTATTAGGTAATATAGAAGCCGGGTCAGCTGTGATTGGCGGTGAGGTTTTGGGAAATGTGATTGCGCCACAAAAAACAGAACTTGCTTCAGCAGCAAGAGTAATCGGTGATATCAGGACACAAGCGATTATTATTGATGAGAAAGCTGTTTTCCAAGGAAAGTGCGATATGAATCAGGATGAGGAAAAGGCAAGAAAGCGTTCTTACAAAGAGGGCCGTACCGGTAGAAAATCAGCGAAGGAAGCACTTAAGGAAGCATTGCAGGAAGTAAAGGCAGAGACAGAACAGTCGGAGGATGTGGCTGCAGCAAAAGTGATTGATGATAAGGAAGAAGCTTAACAAATTGAATAAATGAAAAATGCGATGGAATGAAATCCATCGCATTTTTGTCTTATTGATTGATTCTGTCAAAAACCAGTTCATAACCATCATTCCCATAATTTAATGAACGATTTACACGACTGATGGTAGCAGTTGAAGCTCCGGTTTTTTCTGCAATCTCAAGATAAGTCTTATGGTCTTTTAGCATAGAAGCTACTTCAAATCGCTGTGATAATGATAAAAGCTCATTCACAGTACATAAATCTTCAAAAAAGCTGTAACACTCATCCCTGGTTTCCAAACTTAAGACAGCATCAAAGAGATAATCCACTGCATCTGTTTTAATTTTTTTATTCATATAGCCACCTCTCTCAATACTTTTACACTGTGAAATTTTACAGCTTTAACTATTGCTATTTTAGCATACTAAAATTGTAAAGTAAAGCAAGAATAATTCTACTAATCTCTAAAAAAACTTGTCTTGTAGTATTCCATACTATATAATATAGAATAGTATATGCGTGTTGTTTCTGCAAATGATGCAAACGGAGAAACCGGAGAAACCGGAGAAACCGGAGAAACCGTCTGGTATGGGAGATGGAAATATGACAATTAATTCGGAAGATTTACTGAACAGTATACTGGATAGTCTGGCAAGGATTGAATATATTAGGACAGATGATATTCCGAGTATAGATCTATATATGGACCAGGTTACCACGTTTATGGATAAAAAATTACGTACAACCACAAGAAATCCGGGTGACGACAAAATCCTGACGAAAACCATGATAAATAATTATGCAAAGAATGAGTTGCTGCCGCCACCAATCAAGAAAAAATATAACAAGGAACATATGCTTTTATTAATATTCATTTATTATTATAAGAGTATACTTTCTATTAGTGATATACAGACTTTACTGAAGCCCATAACAGAGAGATTTTATCAGTCCAATTCTAATTATAATCTGGAGGATATTTACAACCAGGTTTTTAGTATGGAAGAGGAACAGATTGAAAAACTAAAAAAGGATGTTTTGGAAAAGTACAGATGTGCGGAAAATACGTTTGCCGATGCGCCTGTTGAAGAACAGGAATTTTTACAAAAGTTTTCATTTATCTGTGTGCTTAGTTTCGATGTTTATACAAAAAAGCTGATAATTGAAAAATTGGTAGATGATCTGAGAGAGAAGAAGCCAGAAACGAAACAGCAGGAACAGGAACAGCCGGAGAAAAAGCGTGACAAGAAAGAGGCATAATGATGAAACCGGTAATGGATATGCATACCCATACCATAGCAAGTGGTCATGGATATAGTACACTGAAAGAAAATATTGAAGCCGCACAAAAAAGGGGACTCTTGGCATTAGGACTCAGTGAGCATGGGCCTGCAATCCCAGGGGGACCCCATATTTTTTTCTTTTCGAATTATAGATGTATTCCAAAACGTTTTGGTGATCTGCATCTATACCTGGGAATGGAAGCCAATATTATGGATTATGAAGGAAATCTGGATGTGGATTCTCAAATACTGAGAAAGATGGATTATGTGATTGCAAGTATGCATACACAGTGTTGTAACCCCGGAACATTGGAGGAGAATACAATGGCATCCATTTGTGCGATGAAGAACCCTTATGTTACGATATTAGGACATCCAGATGATAGCAGATATGCCATAGATAGAGAAATGGTGGTACGGACAGCAAAACAGGAGCATGTAGCCATAGAAATCAACAATTCCTCTCTTAATCCAAAGTCAGCCAGAACAAATGGCAGAGAGAATGTAATGGAATTGCTGACATGGTGTAAAAAGTTGGAAGTTCCGGTTTTAATGGGAACAGACAGTCATGTCTGCTATACGGTAGGAGAGTTTGCAGAAACAATCGATCTGATGCAGGAGGTTGATTTCCCCAGTGATTTGATTTTAAATTATGACCTTAGGAATCTGCAGCAATTAATGAATCCATGCCGAGAAGCATAAATACTAAAATAAGCTGGGTTTTGTTAGTAAAGCAGCCACACCGGTCATTGATCAGTGCAGCTGCTCTTTTTCTATTTTGCTTTTTCTGCAAATTCTGTATTCACAAGGTCTGTATAAGGTACTTTTTCTGATAACACATCGGATTCTTCAAGAATATTTTCCAGAAGGATAAAGGAATCTTCTGAAAAGACCAAATCAGTTTTCCAGGTATCCTGCTCATAATATCTTTCTACAATAGTGGTCAGAGTACTCATATCTGTTTCTGCAAACTGGGGACTGATACTTTTAGAAATTTCTGCTGGAGTATGGGAAGCAACATAATCCATGCCCTTCTGCAATGCATTTGTAAAGGCCTGAATAGTGTCAGCATTGTTTTCTATATAGCTCTTTTTGGCAGAAAAAGCGGTATAGGGAACGTAACCAGATGCTTCTCCCAATGAGGCTACAACATAGCCATCACCCTTCTGTTCCAGAGCGGTTGCATGAGGCTCAAATTCAATGGTAAAGTCGCCCTGGCCACCTGAAAATGCAGCAGCAGTAGAACCGAACGCAATACTTTGGTCTATAACAAGGTCAAGCTTGGGATCAATATTGTTTTTCTTTAGGATATATTCAAATACCATTTCCGGCATTCCGCCCGGACGTCCGCCCAAAATATCGGAATCAACTAACATATCCCAAGAGAAATGATCAATGGGAGTTCTTGAAACAAGAAAGTTACCGGCACGCTGGGTGAGTTGTGCAAAGTTAACTGCGTAATCTTTGGTTCCACCTACATAAGTGTAGATTGAGGATTCACTTCCCATAAATCCGATATCAGCTTCGTCTGTTAGCAGAGCTGTCATGGTTTTATCGGCTCCAAAGCCGGTTACCAGTGTAAGCTCAATGCCTTCCTCTTCAAAATAACCTTCTTCGATGGCGACATACATAGGTGCATAAAAGATGCTGTGCGCAACTTCATTCAATGTAACTTTCTCAAGCGCTGTAACGCTGGGTTTACTGCCACAGCCTAACAAAAGGCCAGGAAATAAAACGAGCATCAGCGATAAACAGAATAGTCTTGAGAAACGTGGTTGTTTCTTTTTCATAAACCCCTCCAGTTTATAGGTGATGCTTTATTATATAGAAATTATGAAATTTCGTGCTACCCAATATGGATGTTTTTTAACGCCCACAATTGCAATGCTTTGGCATTATTAGAGATTTTCTCGAGTGAATCCAGAATATCTTGAAAAGTAGGACGTTCATTTTCAGATATAATACCATCCTCTGAAATCGAAATGAGGGACATACGAAGATCATCAATATCCTTTAGGGAACCCAAAACCTTTAGTGCCAGACGGTCAAAATCATCAATACTGACTTCTTTTACACTTGTTTTACCAATAGAACACTCTCTGGCACAATAAGAATTGCATAATTCTGGACAGTTATATGTACGTGACATGGATAGTACTTCCTCAGGATAGGGAACAATTGTATCCAGTTCAATCCGAGCAAGTCGTGTACGATCAATTCCGATAACTTCAGCAGCCTTTTCGCGGCTTGTAAAGGCTTCATTCTCTTTTGCTACTTCATAACGTGCAAGATAATACATATTATCCGCTGCCTTTGTTGCTTTTTTACCCATAAGAAAAACCCTCCTGTGTGTTATGATGGTTCTAATGTACAGTTTATTCATTTAATAAGCTTTTGTAAAGAAAAAAGTCAATATTCATAAAACATTATTGAGAAAAGATACAAAACTTGGTACAATAGTGATAAACTTGTACATACAATTGTAATAGTATAAAATATGATTTTATGGAGGAAAGAAAATGGGATTAATCAAAGCAGCAAAAGATGCTATCGGTTCATTATTAGCTGACCAGTGGCGCGAGTATTTTTATTGTGATTCATTGAGTAGTGATATATTGATGGTTAAGGGACAGAAACGTGTGAATCAGGGGAGAAACAGCAACACAAAATCTACAGAAAATATAATCTCCAATGGTTCTATCGTAGCGGTTAATGAAGGCCAGTGTATGATAATCGTGGACCAAGGTAAAATTTCAGATTTTTGTGCGGAATCAGGAGAATTCGTTTATGATAATTCCACAGAACCTTCTTTGTTTTATGGAAAATTAGGTGATAACCTGAAGCAGACTTTCAGCCTTATAGGAAGAAGATTTTCCATGGGGGGCAATACCGGTAAAGACCAGAGAGTGTATTTCTTTAACACCAAGGAAGTCATGAACAATCTTTTTGGCACATCAAATCCGGTTCCTTTCAGAGTTGTGGATAATAATATTGGTTTGGATGTTGATATTTCTATCAGATGTAATGGAGAATATACCTTTAAAATTGCGGATCCCCTGTTGTTTTACAGTAATGTGTGCGGTAATGTTTCAGATGAATATCAAAAGAATGAACTTATTAGCATGATGAAGGGTGAACTCATTACTGCTCTGCAACCTGCATTTTCTAGGTTGTCTGATATGGGTATTCGTTACAGTGCAATTGCAGGTCATACAATGGAGCTTACTAATGCATTAAATGAAGAACTATCAGAAAAATGGGGACTACTTCGTGGTATTCAGATGATATCCATGACGATCAATGGCATGAAGGCGTCTGAAGAAGACGAGCAGATGATCAAAGATCTGCAAAGGACAGCTGTCTTCAGAAATACAGATATGGCAGCTGCTAATCTGGCAACTGCACAGGCAGAAGCTATGAAGTCTGCAGCAGCCAATACTTCTACCGGTCCTATGATGGCGTTTGCTGGAATGAATATGGCACAGATGACTGGTGGAATGAATGCCAATTCATTATTTGAAATGGCAGGTGGGAAACAGAATAATACGGCTGGATCCGTACAGGATGCGCAGCCTGCAAAGCCGGCAAAAGAGGCTAATGCAGTATTGGGTTGGACCTGTAACTGTGGTAAGGTTGATAATAGAGGGAAATTTTGTGCTGAGTGTGGGAAGCTTAAGCCAGCTGACGTAGGTTGGACCTGTAGTTGTGGTCATGTGAACCAGGGTAAGTTCTGTCAGGAATGTGGTATAAAGAAGCCTGAAGGTGCTCCCTTATATAAGTGTGATAAGTGTGGATGGGAACCCGAAGATCCTGGGAACCCTCCTAAATTCTGCCCTGAATGTGGTGATGTATTTGATAACAATGATTTGAAATAATGAGGGTGACAAAAGAAAAATGAATAGCGCGATGATTGGCACTATCGTAATATTGGTATTAACATTCAGTCTGGTGGGCATAGGTTACTATGCCTATCGGTCTATTAGACGTAAAATCAAAGGTTTTGCAAGAATGGCATTTGGTACGGATTCCCTATCAAAAGGATTTGGGCAGATCGAAGCAGAGTATACGACTACACCCAAGTCCTTATCATCTGCAACAAGCCTGTACCTGCCACAAATCATGAAGGATTTTCCTGAATTTCATTATGATGAGATGAAAGAAAGAGCTGAAAATGTGCTGTTATCTTATCTGCGTAGCATAGATGCTGCAAATGTAGCACTGCTTACTGAGGGTACCGATGAGCTGAAGGAAAAGTTGATAATGGAAATTGAAATGCTAAGAAGGCAGGATGAAAAGGCTCATTATAGGCAGATGAAGATACATAGGACAGAAATTGCCCAATATAGAAAGCAAAAAGGAAGATGTAGTATTATTTTCCAGTCAGCCATTGAGTATTACTACTATAAAGACAAAAATGGAAGCGTGCTGGATGGAAGCAGAAATACCAAAACGCAAGCAAAATATAATGTGGAGTGTATCTACATCCAGGATAGAAATCTAATAGCCGATACACGTGATTTTGCTCTTGGAATAAACTGCCCCAATTGCGGAGCTCCATTATCCGGAGTGGGTGCAAAAGTATGTTCTTATTGTGATACTCCGATTATGGAATTTAATATACGTTCATGGAATTTCAGTGAAGTAAAGCAGATATAGGAAAAGTAGCTGTTTTGGGGAGAGTTTATGACAAAAGGTCGAAGAAAAAAATTTAGCAAAGCACATCAGAGTAGCCAGGAAAACACCATTAGTGAGAGCAAAGGATTTGATCCAAGGGACCGCCAGATCAACGAATTGATCAAAGCAAATGCTGATTTTGATAATTTATTGGTGAATGCTGAAATAGGAGCATTGTATGTTGATAATGACATGCGAATACGTAAAATCACACCTATCATGGCAAAGAACACGGAATTAAACCTGTCGGATACAGGAAAATTGCTTTCTGATGTGCATTTTATGAATGAATATGATTCTTTATTTGAAGATGCCAGGCAGTCCATTCTCCTAAATCAGCTGATTGAAAGAGAAATAGTTAAGGGCGGAAAAACCTGGCTTCTTCGAATCAGACCATACTACCTATATCATAATGTGGTATCGGGTGTAATGATGGTGTTATTCGATATCAGTAAGAGACTGGAAGCGGCTAAGTATGAAATGCGTATGCTTATAAACAGTATACCGGGTTGTGTCTGCAGATTCAGATATGATGACGGGCTGGTTTTAGAGTATGCAAATGAACGTTTTTTTAACTTTGTAAAAATGACCCCAGAGCAGTTCTTCCTGAATTATAACAATCATTATGAACGCATGTTAATGAATAGTGATTGGATTTCCCTACAGAAAAAAATTGAAGACAGCCTGCAAAGCGGAAAAGTGCTACAGGCAGAATATACTGTTAACTATGAAGGGGGACAGGAAGAGTGGTGTCTGATGCAGGCTGTGATTTTGGAGAATGATGACAAACCGATCCTACAGTGTGTGATAACAGATATTACAGAAGTAAAGCGTACCTATTATCAACTGGAACAGGAAAAAGAGAAGCTAAATGTTATTGTAGAGATGTCAATAGATACGCTTTTTGAATATGATATAGCCAATGACTGTATGGTTTTCACTAAGCAGGTCGGTGGTGCTGAAAAACAGAAGATTATGGTGCCGGATTATACCAATCATCCCTTGAAAAAAGATATTATTTATTCGGAAGACAGGGATGTGTTTATCAATTTCTGCAAGGAACTATGCGAAGGAAGACAGCATATCAAGACAGAGTTTAGAAACAAAATTGAGGATGGTAAATATCACTGGATAGAGATAGAAGGTCAGACAATACATGATTTTGAAGGAAAGCCGGTTCGGGTGATCGGACGTGCCAACGATATTGATGAAAGAAAACAGCGAGAAGAACAGTTAAGAAAATTCTCAGAAATGGATTCTCTGACCGGTCTAGTTAATCATCAGGTTATTTTGGATAAAATAGCAGAGCGAGTGAAAAAAAAGGAGTATATGAGTTCAGACTGGTTGATTATTATTGATATTGATAATTTCAAGAGAATCAATGATACAAATGGGCATCTGGTGGGAGATGCTGTTTTGTGTATGGTGGCAGATGAATTGAAGCTATTCTTCAAAGGGAGTCTGCTTGGCCGTATTGGTGGAGATGAGTTTATTATATACTCTGAGAACTTAGACAGACAAAAGCTGGAACATCGTCTTCAGCTATTGAATAGCACCATACAGGGAGTATACAAAGATAAAGACCAGAACTTGGTGGTATCCTTAAGCATAGGAGTCATGGAGTGTAATGGTACCGGCAGGGAGTTCCCTATCTTGTTTCAATGGGCAGATTATGCGCTATACAAAGTGAAGCGGGAAAATAAAAATAATTTTTTTATTGTAAATCCTGAATGCGTTCAATATTCTCCTAAGATTGGGTATCTAAACCGGGAAACAGATGAATATGTCCGGGAAGAAAGGGTCATTCAGAATGCGGATGAACTGGTACTCTTTTCATTAGAACTCTTAGACAATGTGTCAGATTTAGAGAGTGGTCTAAAAATGGTATCTGACAGAATATGCAGTTTTTATAACATTGATGATATTGTATTTGTATATAATGAAAATGATAAAATAGATATCAAATACCATTGGAGCCGTAGATTAAAAAAACAGTACGATTTGGAAACTCAGAACCCATCCATGGAGTCCTGGAGTTATATCTGGAACCATTTTGATGAAAAGGGAACTGAAATTCTCAGGGGAGAACAGTTGAGGAAAATGCCAGAAGCCCATGCGATTTCCGCCTTTTTGGTCAGACCTGAAAGGATGTATGGAAATCATAAATGTATTGCTTTTGTAGATAAGGAAATAGATCGTGACTGGAATGAAGAAAAGGATGGTTTATACAGGATGGCATCCATTTTGTTTAATCATCTGCAACTGTTCTATGATAATGAACGTGAGAAAAATGAAATAGATTATCGGATCAATTATGATCCGGTTACAGGTCTTCCCCAGTACCATAAATTCATTGTAATGACAGAGAAGTATATGCGTGAAAATAGGAATAAAAAGTATTATTTTGCGTACTCTGACTTTTCTAATTTTCAATATGTGAATGAGAGATATGGATATACAGAGGGAGATAAAATACTAAAAGCCTTCGGGGATCATTTAAAAAAACAACCTGGTGGTATCTGCTTTACACGTGTGAATTCTGATTATTTTGTTGCTCTTTTTGAAGGCAGTGATGCAGAGGATGTAAGAGCAAGGTATCAAGAAGCCACCGAGTATTTCTGTAAAGAGATGAATAGTATCTATGACCAAAGTAATATGGTCATGATTTCTGGTATCAGTGAAGTGACTAATCATGGAGAAGCACCTTCCTGGGCGATTGACCGTGCAAATATTGCCAGAAAATACAATAAAGATATTGCAGCAACTGTGGTATCATTCTATAATCAAGAGATCAAACAAAAAAGCGAAGTAGAAAAGTCAATATCTGTCAATATGGCAGCTGCATTGGAGAATGGAGAATATCAAGCATTTCTGCAGCCTAAAGTATCACTTGTGAGCGGAAAGATAGTGGGAGCAGAAGCACTTGTCAGATGGCTGAGGGCTGATGGCACTATAATTTACCCGGACAGCTTTATTCCTATTTTTGAAAAAAATGGTTTTGTTACACAAGTGGATTTCTCTGTATTGAATCAGGTACTATTATATTTAAGGGAGGCAATGGACTCGGGGGATGATGTTGTCCCAATATCAGTGAACTTTTCTAGACGACATAATGAAAGTGACGATTTTGTTGATAATGTGCTTCAAAGGCTTAAGGATATGAACATTCCTACCAATCTGATTGAAGCTGAGATTACAGAATCTGTCTTTATGATGGATTTATCTAAACTTACTGGAAACCTACGTAGCTTAAAAGAAGGTGGTATTGCCATTTCCATTGATGACTTTGGGAGCGGATATTCCTCGCTGAATGTACTTGCTAATGTGGATGTTGATATTATCAAGTTAGATAAGAAATTCTTAAAGTACATAGGAGAAGACAAAAAAACACCGGTATTCATTAAGTATCTCATAAAGATGATAAAATGTATGGGATATCAGGTTTTAGCTGAGGGAGTAGAAACCAAAGAGCAGTTGAAACTTTTAAAAAATGCAGATTGTGATATGGTTCAAGGCTATTATTATGCAAAACCCATGCCCATTCCTGCATTTAGAAAGTATTTAAAGGAGTTTAATCAAAACACATGAGTATATATGATACATTGAATGAACCACAAAAGCAGGGAACATTTACAGTAAAAGGACCACTTCTGCTACTGGCAGGTGCTGGTAGTGGTAAAACCAGGGTTCTAACCCACAGGGTCGCATACTTGATCGATGAAATGAACGTGAATCCCTGGAATATACTGGCCATTACCTTTACTAATAAAGCAGCCGGTGAGATGCGGGAGAGGGTTGACAATCTGGTAGGTATGGGTGCCGAACAGATCTGGGTAGCTACCTTTCACTCGACCTGTGTAAGGATACTTAGAAGATATATAGATAGGTTGGGATATGATAATAACTTTACAATCTATGATACAGATGACCAGAAGACTCTGATCAAAAGTATTATAAAAAAATTGGAGCTGGATCCTAAAAAATTCAAGGAAAGAGGCCTGCTGAGTGCTATCTCCGGAGCAAAAGATGAATTGATTTCCCCTGTTGAGTATGAAATCCAGGCAGGAGGAGACTTTATCAATCGAAAAGTAGCAATGGCTTATTCGGAGTATCAGGCCAGACTCAAGAAGAATAATGCATTGGATTTTGATGATCTGATTGTGAAGACGGTAGAGTTGTTTAAAACGAATCCGGAGGTATTGAACTATTATCAGGAACGTTTTCAATATATCATGGTAGACGAGTATCAGGATACGAATACGGCTCAGTTTGAGCTTGTGCGTCTGCTTGCAGATAAGTATAAGAATTTATGCGTGGTAGGAGATGATGACCAGTCAATCTACCGTTTTAGGGGTGCAAATATACGAAATATCCTGGACTTTGAAAAGCATTACCCACAAGCAAGTGTGATCAGGCTGGAGCAAAACTACCGTTCCACCCAAAATATATTAGATGCTGCAAATGCAGTCATCAGTAACAACATGGCTCGTAAGGAGAAGGCCCTTTGGACAGAGAAGGATGATGGCAGCAGGATTCATTTCAGACAGTTTGATACAGCTTTCGAAGAAGCTGAATATATATCCGATGACATTGCTCATAAGGTAAAACAAAATAAAGCTGACTTTGGAGAATTTGCTGTTTTATACCGTACAAATGCCCAGTCCAGACTTTTAGAAGAAGGGATGATTCGAGAGGGAATCCCTTATGATATTGTCGGAGGCACAAATTTTTATGCCAGAAAAGAGATTAAGGATGTTTTGTGCTATTTAAAGACGATTGATAACGGTCAAGATGATTTGGCTGTCAAAAGAATCATCAATGTTCCCAAAAGAGGAATTGGGCTCACCAGTATTGACAAGATTCAGGATTATGCAGATGCAAGAAGCATCAGCTTCTATGATGCACTGCGAGAGTCAAATCAAATCATGACACTGGGAAAAGCGGCAGTAAAGGTTGAACCCTTTGTTTTAATGATGCAGAACTTTAGAAGTAAATTGGAATACTATGGATTGAAGGAACTGTTAGAGGACATATTAGATAAAACAGGTTATGTAAAAGAACTACAGGAATCAGAGGATGAAGATGCTGAGGATAGATTAGCAAACATAAATGAGTTGATCAGTAAAGCAGCTGCCTTTGAAGAATCTCATGATGAACCCACATTACGTGAATTTTTGGAAGAAGTGGCACTTGTAGCGAATATAGATGGCGTGGAAGATAATGATAATAAGGTTTTGATGATGACCTTGCATAGCGCAAAAGGCTTGGAGTTTTCACAAGTTTATTTAGCTGGTATGGAGGATGGTATTTTCCCCAGCTATATGACAATTACTGCGGATGACAGAGCTGAAATGGAAGAGGAACGCCGACTTGCATATGTAGGTATCACGAGAGCAAAAGAAGAACTGACCCTCACCTGTGCAAAATCAAGGATGCTTCGCGGTGAGACACAATATAATCCCATTAGTCGGTTTGTAAAGGAAATACCCAGCAGTCTTTTGGATAATACAGTACCATCAATGCGTACCCAGGAGAACCCCACTCCTAAATATCAGATGTCAGATGTAGATTTTGATTACCGGCCTAGGGCTATTGCAAGGCCGCGCGCTACTGCTCCTGATAGAAAGCCATTTATTGCACAGGGAATTGGTGCTTTGAATCAATTGGCAGGAATATCGAAAGGTGGTACGATACAGAACGCGGAAGCATTGGATTATGTGGAAGGTGATAGGATAAAACATGTAAAATATGGGGAAGGAACCGTATTGTCCATGCAGAAGGAACCTAGGGATATAAAGGTAACAGTTGAGTTTGACCAATTTGGTCAAAAGATAATGTATGCCTCTTTTGCGAAATTGAAAAGAGTATAGCCAAAAGAAAGCTTTCATGCTATACTTATTAATAATTTAGGCATACTATATGAAGTAAAGAAAGGCGGGCATTTATTTATGAATAAGTTAGAATCTATGCTTGACATGATTAAGTCAAATGAATTTAAAATGAATGAGTTACTGCACAAAAAACAAGATAAAAAGAAAAACAATCATGTGGTTTTGTGGATTCTTGCTGCCGTTGGTGTGCTGGTTGCAGTAGGTACAGCTGCATATTTTATTTACCGACACGTAAAACCGGATTACCTGGATGATTTTGAAGATGACTTCGAAGATGATTACGAAGAGGATGAATTTGAAGAAGACGGACAGGAATAGAGGTTAACATGAGAAAAGGACAGGTATATGAGGGCTTTGTAGAGAGAGTGGATTTTCCCAATAAAGGTATCGTCAAGATGGGAGAAGATACTTGCATTGTAAAGAACAGCCTGCCTGGACAGAAGATATCTTTTAGCGTGAATAAGTTAAAAAAGGGGAAGGCGGAAGGAAGACTGTTAAAGGTGATTGAAAAATCACCTCTGGAGTCTGAAGTTCCGTGTTCCCATTTTGGTGTTTGTGGAGGATGTACTTACTTATCCCTATCCTATGAGGAACAGATAAACGTAAAGGATAAACAGGTCAAGAAAATTCTGGATCAGGCGTTAGCCGGAAAATCAGCCGACTATATGTGGGAAGGGATAAAAAAAAGTCCAAGGATATATGAATATCGTAATAAAATGGAATTTTCCTTTGGGGATGAAAGAAAGGATGGTCCGCTATCCTTAGGAATGCATAAAAGAGGAAGTTTCTATGATATTGTGACGGTTGATGATTGCATGCTGGTAGACATTGATTATAGATCCATTTTGCATGCTGTTCTAACCTATTTCAGTGAACGATCCGTAACCTTTTATCACAGAATGACTCATGAGGGTTTCTTACGGCATCTGTTAGTCAGAAAAGCATCCCATACAGGGCAAATGTTGATTGCATTGATTACCACTTCCCAGTATCCACTACAGGAATATTTACTGGATGGATTTTGCCGGGCAGTAAAGGATGTGTCCTTAAAGAATAGTGAAATTAAGGGAATTTTGCATATCGTGAACGATTCTATTGCTGATGTGGTAAAGAGTGATGCAACCCACATTCTTTTTGGACAGGATTATTTTTATGAAGAATTACTTGGATTACGTTTTCGAATATCTCCCTTTTCATTCTTTCAGACAAATTCTGCCGGAGCTGAAGTTTTATATCAGACGGTAAGGGAATATATAGGAGAGCTTGGTGCTGACAAAATTGTTTTTGATTTATATAGCGGAACAGGCACCATTGCACAGCTGATGGCACCTGTAGCGAAGAAAGTAATAGGTGTGGAAATAGTGGAGGAAGCTGTTGAAGCTGCCAGACAAAATGCTATTATGAATGGACTGAAGAACTGTGAGTTTATTGCAGGGGATGTTCTCAAGGTATTGGATCAGGTGACTGAAAAGCCGGATTTAATCATACTGGACCCCCCCAGAGATGGTATTCATCCCAAAGCCTTACCCATGATTATACAGTATGGTGTAGAGAGAATTGTATATATATCCTGCAAACCTACCAGCCTGGCTAGAGATCTACAGGTGTTTACAGAAAATGGTTACATGGTAGAAAAAGCAGTTGCCGTAGATCAATTTCCCTGGACTGCTAATGTGGAAACACTGGCATTATTAGTGAAGGAATCAGTCGTCAATTGATTCGCAACCTTCTTCAGCAGTCATTTGCACATGATCCATACGATATACCTGATTTTCTGAATCTTTGGCAAGCTTATTGGCAAGTTCTTGCATTATATGAAGCTGGCGTTTTAATTTGGGATATGTAGTAGCGTCTTTATAAATAAAATAAACTGCCGCCAGAAGCAGAAAAACGGCTAGAACGGAAGAAAAACCGTGATTCACTCCTAATAAGGGAAGAGCTTCATATAGTGTTGCACCTGAGCCAAGCAGGGATACAATGGTTCGTAAATAAGACAAATGAGTTCTTTCAACGGACATATGGCTGTTCGTCAATGCCAGATCAGTACGAATTTTTGCAAATTCTGTTCGTTCTAAGGCTAGCTGGTTTTGTTTGAAAGCGAGCACGGTATCGGTAGATATTGTAGTAGGGATGTCCCTAGGTGTTCCGAATTCAATTTCTGGTGGTATGTCAATTTTTTCCTTTTTATAAGTATGCAACATTTGGGTACTCCTTTGTGCGGATTTATTTAATATTTATTTTTATTTTATTACATTCTTGTTTTAAATACAACAAAGTAATGATTGATAGTAGAAAATAGTAACATGATGAACAAAAAATATGTTATCATATTTCAATATATATATAGC
>DATERV010000118.1:0-6645 GCA_035271185.1 Lachnospiraceae bacterium
GACTTCCGAATACGGCATTTAAAGATAATGCAGGAACCGAAGTTACTGCGGATATTCTATTTCTTCAAAAGAGAGAGCGTAAGATGGATATTGAACCAGACTGGATTCATTTAGGCTATACCGAGAATGGTATTGCGGTAAATTCATACTTTGTTGAACACCCAGAGATGATACTTGGGTCAATGGAATATGATACCAGAATTTATGGACAAGATAGCAGATATACAGTTTGCGTTAATTCTGATGAGAACTTTAATATCTATGAAGCGCTTAATCATGCAGTTCGAGGTATCAAGGCAGAGATAACAGATTTTGAGAGAATTGCAGAAACGGAGGAATATTCTGGAACGATAATTCCAGCAAATCCAGATGTAAGAAACTTTACCTACACTTTCTTTGAAGGCAAATTATATTATAGAGAGAATTCACAGATGGTTAGACAGGATGTAACGCAGATAGCCGAGGAACGCATTCGATTGCTTGATGAAATCAGACAGATAACAAGAGAGTTGATTGATATCCAGATGGAAGGATGCACTGAGGAAGAACTTGCAGATAAACAAAATGAGTTAAATGTCAAATATGATAAGTTTGTTGAGCAGTATGGCTATATCATTTCAAAGGCAAATAAAACTGTATTTCGAGATGATAGTGACTATCCGTTACTTTGTAGTCTTGAAGAGGTAAATGAGGATGGAGAGGTGAAAAAAGCTGATATGTTCTACAAGCAAACGATTAAAGCAAAAACTGTGATTGAACGAGTAGAAACTGCGGTGGAAGCTTTGAATGTATCGGTGAATGAATACGGTATTGTAAATAATCCTTATATGTTAAGTATTTATGATCCAGATATTAGCGCTGTAAAAGAGAAAGTGGCAGCCGAAAAGGGTGAACTGTCAGATGGAATTCATTTTTCTGAAATTTTGGAAACCGAGTTGAAAAGAGCGACTCTGGTTGAGGAACTTGAGGGGCTGATTTATCTTAACCCTGAAAGCTTTAATGAAAATAATCCAAATGCAGGTTGGGAAACAGCGGATGAGTATTTATCAGGGAATGTTAGAGATAAACTAAGGCTGGCAAAAGCTATGATTAATGATAATCCACAATTTGCAATTAATATTGCAGCATTGGAAAAGGTTCAACCGATGGATATTGATGCAGCTGATATAGATGTTCGTATTGGTACGACGTGGATTGAACCAACAGATTATGAGCAGTTTGTTTATGAGCTTCTAAATACGCCAAGAAGAGCAAGAGCGGTAAGGAGTCAATGGTACAATTCAGGTATTCAGGTGCATTTGAATAAGTTAAGTATGGAATGGTTTATAGAAAATAAATCAATGGATAAGCATTCTGTGGCAGCTACCAAGACATATGGTACAAGCCGCATGGATGCTTATTCTATTTTTGAAGACACGCTGAATCTTAAGATTGTTACTGTAAGAGATAGGGTTGAGGACGGAGATGGTAAGTATCATTACGTTATTAATAAAAATGAGACTATGCTAGCAAGGGAAAAGCAAAGCCAAATGAAAGAGAAGTTTAAGGAATGGCTATTTTCTGAACCGGAACGAAGACAGAAATATGTGGAGTATTACAACGAAACATTTAACAGTATCAGATTACGCGAATATGATGGAAGCCATTTGCAATTCCCTGGTATGAATCCGGAGATTGAATTAAAGCCTCATCAAAAGAATGCAGTGGCAAGAATTCTGCTTGGTGGAAATACACTGCTTGCTCACTGTGTAGGTGCAGGGAAGAGTTTTGAAATGATGGCAGCCTGCATGGAACAGAAACGACTAGGGCTTTCCAATAAAACCATTATAGTTGTGCCGAAACCATTAATTGGGCAGACGGCTTCTGAATTTTTAAGATTATACCCATCAGCAAACATTTTAGTTGCTACAGAAAGAGACTTTGAAAAAAGTCGTAGAAAGCAGTTTGTTTCAAGAATTGCGACTGGAGATTATGATTGCATTATTATGTCTCACTCTCAGTTCGAAAAAATCCCTATATCAGCAGAGCGTAAGGAGAGAATGTTGAATCAACAGATTGAGGAAATCTCTTATGCAGTCGATGAGATGAAGGATAAAAATGGTGAGAGATGGACGGTTAAGCAGATGGAGAGTCAGAAGAAAAAGCTGGAGGAGCAGTTGAAAAAGCTGTCAGATGAAAGCAGGAAGGATGATTTAATCACTTTTGAAGAGTTAGGCGTAGATTCCATAATGGTTGATGAAGCTCACAATTTCAAGAACCTTGCCATTTTTTCTAAGATGAACAATGTGTCCGGTATCAGTTCTTCTGGGGCACAGAAGTCAACCGATATGCAGCTAAAATGTCAGTATATTAGTGAAATAAACGATGGTAGGGGGATTGTGTTTGCAACAGGAACTCCAATCAGTAATACCATGTGTGAAATGTATGTTATGCAGTTGTATTTGCAGAAAGAAGCATTAGAACAGATGGGGATATATCATTTTGATTCCTGGGCAGCAAATTTTGGGGAAGTGACGACAGCATTGGAACTTACGGTTGAAGGAAGTGGCTTTCGTTTTAAGAGCAGATTTAATAAGTTTACCAACCTGCCGGAGCTTATGAACATTTTTAAAGAAGTAGCGGATGTACAGACTTCGGACATGTTGAATCTTGATGTTCCAGAATTACGAGAGGGTAAGCCAATCATTGTTGAGTCTGAACCTGACTGGTATGTAAAACAGGTGATGGAGGATTTTGTAGTAAGAGCCGAGCGAATTCGAAATGGTGGCGTAGATCCAAGTGAAGATAATTTTTTAAAGATTACTCACGAAGCAAGGCTACTTGGAACGGATGCAAGATTAATTGACAAGGATGCACCTAATAATTCAGATGGAAAGCTTAACAAGGTGGCAGGTAATGTGTGGAAGGAATATGAAAAGGCAAAAGCTGATGGCAAAATAGGCTGTCAGCTAATTTTTTCGGATATCGGTACACCTGGACCAGATAAAGAATTTACAGTATATGATTATTTGAAGCAGAGCCTTATTCAGTATGGTATTCCTGAAGAAGAAATAGCTTTTATCCATGATGCAAAATCAGATGCCAGTAGAGATGCCTTGTTCAAAGAGATGAGAACGGGGAAAAGGAAAGTTCTGATTGGTTCTACTGATAAGTGCGGGACAGGCGTAAATGTGCAAACACATCTAGTGGCACTCCATCATGTGGATTGCCCGTGGAAACCCTCATCTATTGAACAAAGGGAAGGTCGAGGTATCAGGCAAGGCAATGAAAATAGTGAAATAGCAGTTTATCGTTATGTCACAAAATCAACTTTTGACGCATACAATTGGTCACTTGTAGAGAATAAGCAACGTTTTATCAGTCAGGTAATGACAAGCAAATCTGTAAGTAGAACTTGTGAAGATATTGATGAAGCAACCTTATCTTATGCAGAAATAAAGGCAATAGCAACCGGTAATCCCTTAATCAAGGAGAAGATGGAGCTGGATAATGCGGTGCAAAGACTAAAGCTTCTGAAATCTTCTTATGATAATCAGAAATACGGATTGCAGGATAATTTCATGATTCGGTATCCAAAACTCATTAAGGCAGCAGAAGAAAAGCTTGCATGTGTCCGTGAAGACATAAAAGTAAGAGATGCAGAACTAATAGCTAATCCAGAATTTGCTGTCAAAGTGGGTAAAGCAACTTACACAGAGCGAGCAGATGGTGGAACAATGATACTTGAAGCGATTAGCAAATGTAAAACGGGTGAGACAACAGCTATTGGAAGTTTTCATGGATTTGATCTTTTAACAGAGAAGAACTTTATGGGAACGAATTATCTGGTGCTTCGCGGAAAGACGGAGTATAAGGTGGAGCTTTCAACCAGTCCGGTGGGGAATATGGTAAAGCTTGAGAATGCTTTCAATGGTATCTATGAAAATGAAGAGTTTCTATTAAAAAAGATTGACCAGTATCAACATGATTTGGAATCTTCAAAATTAGAATACGAGAAGCCATTTGCCTACGAGCAGGAATTGAAGGAAAAGCTTGCGAGACAATTTGAACTGAATGCTCAGTTAGATCTTGAAAATGCAAAGGTTGAGGATGTTGACCTGAATGCTATAGAGGAGAAGGGAAAAAAGGATACTCCAGACAGCAGTGTCGCTGAAAAAGAGGTGCCATATCGCACAGTTTATGACGGGAAAATTAGATAGTATAGAAGTCAGAAAGCCTTGGCATATTGCCAGGGCTTTCTTTGAAAGGGATGGGGAAGATGAAGAGATACAACGCAATATGGAGGAAAGGCAGACCAACATTAGTAAAAAGGAAGCAGCCTTACTTGAAGAAACAAATAGTAATGATCCAACGAAATCGGAGGTGCGAATGATGAAGGAATATAGACTTTATGAGGTAGAAGAAGCCATTGCTGAGATGGATACCTTGGATGTAGAAGACGATATTGCGGAGACAGATGAGGATATGCAGTTGGTTATTAGCGGTTGGTATGTAATTATTCCAGAACTTAACCTTTATTTGCGAGAAGGTTTGGTCTGTATCTGGGATGAGGAAGAAAAAATGTTTATGCCAGACTTTGCAGTAACTGTAGTTTATGAAGGAGATATTGAGAGCAAAGAATGGCTGTACTATGAGCAGGATGGATTTGTTGTGACTTTGGCAAACTGGCTGAATGGTCGTTTACCAGTGGAACAAATAGAACAATTAAGGTGTGAGATTGTAATCCCACAACAAAGTGTGGATGCAAATAATAATTTAATCGAAGGAAGAGAGGAATAGCATATGAAATATTCAATTAAGGTGAACAGCATAAATAGTAAAGAAGGTAGCAATATTAAAGGGTTTGCAACCGTGGTATTTGGAGATAGTTTTAAAATAACCAATATTGCCATTCTAGAAAACAAAGAGAAAGATCAGTTATTTGTTTCGATGCCTCGGTACAAATCAAGTGAGCGTGATGATAATGGTGGCTCCATTTATAAGGACGTATGTAACCCAATTACAGCTGAGTTTCGTGAGGAACTTTATGCAAATATTATTGAAGCATATGAGAGCGTTCTTTCTCCAGATGAGGAGAAAGAAAAAGGTAAGGGAACAAAAGAATATTTAGAATTACCAGAGTTTTCTGTAACAGTAACACCATATGAAAAAGAAGGCAGTAACATCAAGGGTCTTGCACGTATTTACTTTGATAATAGTTTCATTGTCAACAATGTTAATATTCTTCAGGGAAAAGAAAATATCTTTGTATCGATGCCTTCATATAAGACAAAGCAGTTGGATGAGCAGGGAAAAGCCATCTACCAAGATGTATGTTATCCGGTTACCAAGGAGTTCCGTGAAAAACTGTACGCGGAAATTGTAAGAGAATACGAACAGGCGAAGGAGATAAATCAAAATCAGGCGAGAGAAAATGCTGAAAATAAAGCAGGAAATATGGAGAAAGAACAAGAGAAGGAAGCAACACCTTTTCGATAATAACTAATTTGGGGCGGGCAATTGCCCGTCCATACTAATGAACGGAGGAATTAAACATGGAAGCAGAAAAAGCACTTACAAATGATGAACTTATACAGCAACTATTGGAATTATTAAAGAACAATTCTATGAAGTCAGAAGCAAATGATGTATTTGAGATTTGCAGTAATGTAGATAGTTTGGAGAAAAAGTTTAATGTTATGACAGAGGAACTTTTCAATGTAAAACAACAGCTTAAAGATATGCAGGAAGATACGATCTTAAATAATCTTAAAAAAGAGATTCAGGATGCATCAGAACGACTTCAGGTAAGATGTAATACCATAAAGGAACAGTTATTTGTTGTGAAAGATAATATTAAATTTATGGCAGCAGATATTGTAAGTGAAGCAAAAAAGAAGGGTAAAGCTGCACTGAATAAGGTTACTGAATTCTTCGGTGTGAAAGAAAAGCTTATAGGTATTAGGGATTACGTGCAGGAAACTCAGAGGGAAGTCGCAAACACAGTCGCAAAGATTGATGCCTTTGGTGCAGGTATTCGCGAAGCAAATCAGAAGATCGCCAATACTTTTAGAACATTTGCTGATAAGGGAGAGGTGGATTATTCCCAGAAAGAGAAGATGGTTTCTAAGACAGAGATAATAAAGAAACCTTGGATTGCCAAACAAAAGATTCTGGAAGGAATGGAAGTCAGACTTGATGCTGCTATTGATAAGATCAAGAACTTATCGAGAGATGTTGAAATTAATCAAATGATGAAAATGTATGATGATCTAATGGATAAGCCACATGAAAAATCGGCGGTAGCAATGGTTGCAGAGCCTGATTATCAGTATGGGGCGGAGGTGTTTGAGGCTTATGGGGAGACAAAGGTCACTACTGAAACCGCTTCAGAAACAAAATTATTTGAACTTAGGAAAGAAGGAAATTCCAGATAGGATGTACTATGTTGAACCAAGAACATGTACTCTATAGATTGTATTTAGCCTTTGTGGTATAAAAGGAAAGAATTAACTTGATGAAAATAAGTATGGCAGTGTGAAAGCGCATACTTATTTTCTTATATAAAAATAGCATAAAAATCTAGTTATCCGCATAAAAACTGGACTTATCACACTTTATCAAGGTCAAAACCACTCAATTTACTACTAATTTACTACTTATGAA
>DATERV010000119.1:0-31186 GCA_035271185.1 Lachnospiraceae bacterium
CATTTTTTTATATTAAGATCACAGCAATCAGAAGTCCACTCATCACACCAAGCCCGGTAGCCAGACGTCCCTGCTTTTCCAGATTGTCTTCCCTGCACTTGATATAATTAACCAGCATATCCCGATATTGCTCCAGTGTTCTAATCTGCATCTGATTATCTGAATGATTGGAACAACTGCAGAATTCTATAAATATTACTTTCTCCTGTTTTGTAACAGGTACCTCTTTTAAGGCCTGTTCCATACATGCCAGCCAGATTTCATAAAAACTTCTGCCACTGTGTTTTTCTGCTTCTCTATGTATAGCCAGTAGAGCATCCTTGTACGGATTTTCCACCTTTGTTCCCACCTGTCTACAGCACTCAGGCAGGGTAGCCTTCCCATATCTGATTTCACTCATAAACATTTCCAGTATCTGCTGCATATAACGTAAATGCCACAGAGCTTCCTGAAATCTGTTACGATAGTAAAAACCTAGGCCTGTACATCCACAAACAATACAAATGGCACCTGCTATCCGTAGCATACATCCAACTCCTTTTTATAGATTCCTCTGACCTTTGGACATCCATCTTTCTTATCCAGTACAATATATCTGGAAAACATCCCTTCCTTCACCAGATCCTCCATATATTCTTTTTCCCACATCTGTTGAATATTCTCCCCATGGACAGTTGCCAATAAACCACAGCCGCAGGCAGCCACCCTTTTCATGGCTTGTACATCCTCTATTCCTCCAAGTTCATCAATGGCAACCAGCTGCGGAGCCATGGAGCGTATCAACATCATCATGCCATATATCTTAGGGCAGGCATCCAATACATCCGTTCTGATTCCTACATCATTCTGAGGGACACCCATATAGCTGCCTGCAATTTCGGAACGTTCATCCGCTATTCCAACAGTCATTCCTTCTCCATACGCATTTCCATCAGAGACTTGTCTCACAATATCACGTAAAAGTGTTGTTTTTCCGCATCCCGGGGGAGAAATAATCAAGGTGTTTAGAAAATTTTCATGTTCATACAGATAAGGCATCACCTGATTTGCAGCTCCTTTGATTTCATGAGCCACCCTGATATTCATGCTGGATATGTGCTTCATGGTCCTGATTTTACCACTGTCTTCCAGCACAATCTGGCCTGCAATTCCCACTCTGTGACCACCAGGAACAGTTAAAAAACCCTGCTTCATTTCATCTTCAAAAGCATAAATGGAATCATGACAGATTTGGTTTAGAATATCCATCAGCATTCTTCCATCCATACGAAAAGAAGCGGTTTCTATTTTGGTCAACCTTCCTTCTCCATCCAGGAAGAATTCCCCATCATGCAGCTTCACAATAACGGGTTTCGCTACCCGCATCCTGATTTCCTCCAACTTATGGTATTCTGATGCAGCATGTCCCCAGATACTCCGTAAAGGCTGGGGAAATATGTATAACAAACTATTTACGTCCTCCACCTTAACACTCCCTTGCATTATATTTAGGAGATTGGAAAGCGCTCATGGTGGAATCTGTAATTACTTTGAACGGCTTTCTAAAAACGTCAGCACTTACTTTTACGCGTAAGCGTGAAAGTTTAGTACTGCTACGTTTTTAGTTAAGCGAGAGCGCGCCGTTCAAAGTAATACAGATTCGTCCATTACGATTTCAACTCCCGGCTTGTCTAAAACTAATATATGTGAACTTTCTTCTTGTATGCAAAAAAGAACAAAAATGTGGAAATAATATATAGACATTAGAAGAATCTGGTGATACTATAAATATATAAATAGTAATCATTATTATTATTAATAAAGGAGGATTTCCCATGAAAATTTCTAATCAAGTGAACAATCTTGTGGCATTATTAGATGGATATGCAACAAAAGGCGGACATCACCTCAATGTGAATGTATTAAACAAAGATACACTTCTAGATGCGCAAAAGCATCCCGAAAACTACCCTCAGCTCACCATCCGGGTTTCCGGGTACGCAGTGAATTTTATCAAATTAACTCCCGAGCAACAGGCTGATGTAATCAGCAGAACCTTCCACGAAGCAGTATAATATAGATACGAACTGTAATTTAATGCAAAAAAGAGGCATACCAGTTTATCTGATATGCCTCTTTTACACTTTTTCTTCCTACTCACTTCATTTCAATGAAAATGGGATTTGCTTATTCAGTCCATCCCTGCCAGATAGACCAGTCTTCATCATAGCTGAAATGCTCTTCTGAAATACCTGCAACCTGACCCCATTTATCAAAGTTTACGCCAAATACAACGACTTCATCATAATCATCATAATTTGCGTCACAGAACCATACATCCTGCACTTCTACATCCTTTAACTGTTTCCACTTACCGTTTTCTTTGTAGAACCCTAAATCAAGCCAAACATTATTGTTTGTACCGTCATACATTTCGGAAGGAGCCTGATTGGTATAAACATCAAAGTTTGTATACTCATTAGAATCTCCCGTATAGATTTCCCAAACTGCATAACCGTTCATCACATTATAAAGTTTAGTAAACTCATCAAATGTCATGCCCAATTTGAGGCCCCTATTAGTAGCATACTCACTCTCATACTCTTCATAAGAACCGTCTGTATAACTAGTAAGGTAGCTTACCTCTTCATAAACAATAAATGCTTTTCCCAGGGGAACCTCTACCTTTTCAGAATCACTGGTAAAGGTGAAATCTTCATCTGTCCAATTATTTGTGGTTTTCCCCAACCCACAAGCGGTAAGTCCAAAAATCATGGTGCATGCTAACAAAGCAGCAAGTAACTTTTTCATTCTTCCTCTCCTTTACAATTTAATACTTTTTATATTTATCTTTGAGCGACATCCTTCATAGAAAAGCTGATTCTACCCATCTTATCCTTGCCCAGGCAAACTACAGTAACCACTTCGCCTAATGAAAGTACATCCTCTACATGCTCGATTCTTTCCTTGGCAATCTTAGAGATGTGTACCATGCCCTCTTTACCCGGTGCAAATTCAAGGAATGCGCCAAATTCTTTGATACTGACTACTTTGCCCTGGATAACTTGTCCTTCAGCAATATCAGTCACGATAATCTGTATCATTTCTACGGCTTTATCCATCATCTCTTTATCTGTACCGCAAACGGATATTTTACCTTCATCAGTGATATCAATCTTAACCCCTGTACGGGCAATGATCTCATTAATTGTCTTTCCTCTCTGTCCAACAACATCACCAATCTTTTCAGAATCAATCTGGATAGAAATAATCTTAGGAGCGAAAGGTCCCACTTCAGATCTAGGTGTTGCAATGGCAGGTGTCATGCAATTGTCCATAATGAATAATCTTGCTTCACGACAACTTGCAATAGCGCCTTCCACAATAGGTCTTGTGAGTCCATGAATCTTAATATCCATCTGAATGGCTGTAATGCCTTCTGTTGTACCGGTTACCTTAAAGTCCATATCTCCAAAGAAATCTTCCAGACCCTGGATATCAGTAAGTAGTACAAAATCATCATCCGTATCTCCAGTAACAAGACCACAGGAAATACCTGCTACCATCTTTTTGATTGGAACGCCTGCTGCCATCAGAGACAAACAGGAAGCACAAGTGGATGCCATGGAGGTAGAGCCGTTGGATTCAAATGTTTCAGATACCGTACGGATTGCATAAGGGAATTCCTCTTCTGAAGGAAGTACAGGAATCAATGCTCTCTCTGCCAATGAACCATGTCCGATTTCTCTTCGTCCCGGTCCTCTGGATACTCTTGTTTCTCCTACTGAATAGGAAGGGAAATTGTAATGATGCATATATCTCTTGGATGTTTCATTTCCATCTAAACCATCTACCCTCTGTGCTTCTGATAAAGGAGCCAGGGTACAAACATTACAGATCTGAGTTTGTCCACGTGTGAACATAGCAGAACCGTGAACACGAGGAATAATATCAACTTCTGCTGCAAGAAAACGAATCTGTGTAAGCTCTCTGCCGTCAGGACGCTTATGATCTTTTACTATCATCTTACGAACGGTCTTCTTTTCATACTGGTAAACAGCTTCACCCAGTACTGCAAGCCATTCTTCCTTATCAGCGAATGCTTCCTGAAGCTTTTCTTTGATCTTCTTAATATTATCTTCTCTGGTCTGCTTATCATCAGTAAAGACAGCAACTTCCATTTCGTCAGGTGTAACAATTGCTTTCATGGCATCAAACATTTCAGCAGGAATTGCACAACTTTCATATTCTTTCTTTGTCTTACCAACTTCAGCAACGATACGTTCAATAAAAGCAATAATTGTCTGGTTGATTTCGTGTGCTTTATAAATAGCCTCAATCATTTTACTTTCAGGAATTTCATTAGCGCCTGCTTCAATCATCATAACCTTTTCTTTGGTAGAAGCAACCGTCAGATTCAGATCACCATTCTTCCATTGTTCCTGAGAAGGATTGACAACCAGTTCTCCATCAATCATACCGATCTGTGTGGTTGCGCAAGGTCCATTAAAAGGAATATCTGATATACAGGTAGCAATAGCAGAACCTAACATCGCCACCAATTCAGGACGGCATTCAGGATCCACGCTCATAACCAAATTATTCAGAGTAACATCATTTCTGTAATCCTTGGGGAAGAGAGGACGCATAGGTCTGTCAATTACACGACTGGTGAGAACTGAATTTTCACTTGCTTTTCCTTCTCTCTTATTGAAGCCTCCGGGAATCTTGCCTACGGCATAAAGTTTTTCTTCATACTCCACACTTAATGGGAAGAAGTCAATACCATCTCTTGGTTTGTCTGAGGCTGTTGCACAGGATATTACAGTGGTATCACCATAGTGCATAAAGGCACAGCCATTTGCCTGCTTGCCTACTCTACCAATATCAATGCTGAGAGTATGACCAGCCAGTTCCATTGAATAAGTTTTATACATACTTATCTCCTTACATGCCGCATCTGCGGCTGGTGCTTCAGGCAGGCCTCCGAAACTACTGAAAAAAACACTTCCATCAAATATTCTTTTCAGCGGTCTCGGGACGTTTTTCTACCTGAAGAGTGAACAGGTTACAAACTGCAAAAGCGGAGATGCCCATAAAATCGGACACACTCCGCCTTACTGTTTTTTGAATTACTTTCTGATTCCTAGTTTTTCAATGATGACACGATATCTTTCGATATCTTTTTCTTTTAAATAACTAAGCAGACCACGTCTCTGACCAACCATCTTTAAAAGACCTCTGTTGGAATGATAATCCTTAGGGTTCTTCTTCATGTGACCTGTCAGTTCTAAGATTCTTTCTGTTAATACAGCGATCTGTACCTCAGGTGAACCAGTGTCTCCAGCGGTTCTAGCAAATTCATTGATAATAGTAGTTTTCTTTTCTTTAGAAATCATGTTAATTTCCTCCTTTATTAGTTGTTATAATCGCCTCATACCAAGGTATGGTCGGAGTTTCCAAAACCTGAGTATTGGCTAAAATCATACTTTTACATAATATCACAAAACAAAAAACTTGTAAACCCTATTTTCACTATTGAGAGTACTTTGCCGCCTGCTCAGCGATTAATGCAGCATCCTCAAAGTAATTAATTTTCATAGCTCTTTTCACTTCTGACAAAGTCTCGGAAGCTGCCTCTCTTGCTACTTCGCTGCCTTTCTTCAGTATTTCAAAGATTTCCGGAATCTGTTTTTCCAAATCTTTTCTACGATTACGGATTGGCTCCAGTTCTTCCTGCATAATGGCATTCAGGAACTTCTTCACCTTTACGTCTCCTAGACCGCCTCTCTGATAATGACCCTTTAACTCTTCTAGGTTGCCATAATCCGGGAGGTACCTATCAAAATGATCTGGCTTACTGAATGCTTCTAGATAAGTAAATACAGTATTCCCCTCCAGAGAACCCGGATCTGTAATCTTTAAATGATTGGGATCTGTAAACATACTCATAATTTTTGTTCGTACTTCATCAGCTGAATCAGAAAGATAAATACAATTGCCTAAGGATTTGCTCATCTTTGCTTTACCATCAATACCTGGTAATCTGCTGCATACTTCATTCTTGGGTATCAATGCTTCTGGCTCCACCAAAACATCCCCATAAATGCCATTAAACCTTCTAACAATTTCGCGGCACTGCTCAATCATAGGCAGCTGATCTTCTCCTACCGGAACGGTCGTTGCCTTAAACGCAGTAATATCGGAAGCCTGACTGATGGGATAGGTGAAAAAGCCAACTGGAATACTTGTTTCAAAATTACGCATCTGTATTTCTGCCTTCACTGTAGGATTACGCTGCAGTCTGGATACAGTAACCAGATTCATATAGTAAAAGGAAAGCTCTGTAAGTTCCTGTATCTGTGATTGAATGAATAAAGTGGATTTTGCCGGATCCAGACCACAGGACAGATAATCCAGTGCAACCTCAACAATATTCTGCCTGATTTTTTCCGGATTATCTGCATTATCAGTGAGTGCCTGAGCATCTGCTATCATGATAAAAATCTTATCATATTCTCCCGAATTCTGCAAATCTACCCTGCCTCGTAAGGACCCTACATAATGTCCCACATGCAGTTTTCCAGTAGGACGATCTCCCGTTAATATTATTTTACCCATTATCTTTCTCCTTCATCAGTTAATCTTTCTATTTATGAACCAAACGTAATCAGAAGTCTGATTGTTGCAGTAAATGCTTCATTTTACTGCCTCTTCCTTATAATTAGTAAATTAGCCTAATATGAAAATAATAAGCCCGGTTATGAATGCTGTCAAGTCTCCATAAATGTAAGAAATCTGCCTTACCGGCAGATTTCTGACTCAATTTCTATTAATACCATCCTCACTGACTAGTAATTTTCTGCTTTTACCTGGAAATAGCTCTGGGGATGTGTACATACCGGACAAACCTGGGGAGCCTTCTTCCCAACGTAAATATGACCACAATTAGCGCACTGCCATACCACATCACCATCTTTGGAAAACACAAGGTCTCCTTCTATATTTGCCAAAAGCTTTTTATATCTTTCCTCATGCTCCTTCTCAATGGCAGCAACCCCTTCAAACAGACTGGCTATATTGTCAAATCCCTCTTCCTTTGCTTCCTTTGCAAAGGTAGGGTACATCTCCGTCCACTCATAATTTTCTCCATTGGCAGCATCCTTCAGATTACCCAGAGTGTCACCAACTGCTCCTCCATTCAGAAGCTTATACCATAACTTTGCATGTTCCTTTTCGTTATTTGCAGTCTCCTCAAAAATGTCACCAATCTGCACATAGCCATCCTTTTTTGCCTTGCTTGCATAATAAGTATATTTATTTCTCGCTTCTGATTCCCCTGCAAATGCAGCACGAAGATTTGCCTCTGTTTTTGTTCCTTTTAATTCTTTCATACTGATACCCTCCTATTGTAAATAATGTAATCATTGAAATAGTAATGATTACTATTTCTATTTAAACTTACCATTATTTCCAATCTTTGTCAACTGCATTTCTACATTCTGTATTGTATTTTCTGATCACTTCAGGATCCATTTTCATAACTTGCCGGTCGTAAGTTAAAATCCCATTGATTTCCTCTTCAACGTCCGATACTTGGGTATATACCGTAGCACTGAGTCCCTCTCTCACAGCAGGAAGCACGGTATCCCTCATAAGCTTTTCATACCCCTGGGTCAGTTCTTCTTTGGTAAAAAAGATTTTATATCCATATTCCCTCTCATGGCTGCAATGCCCTTCCACTTTTCTAGCATACCCGCCAAATTCAGTCAACGCCACTGCACGATATTTTTCCTTTCTCACCTTTAGCTTGAAGAAATAATTATGGATGCTTTTTAAATCTCCACCCTTCATGTCATACCAGCCACTGGCCTGGTCCACAATCACACTTGCATTTAGCTTCTTTACCAGTTCTGTCATTTTATTGGTAGAAAATTGTCCCCATCCCTCATTAAAAGGAACAATACAAACAACCGAAGGGTGATTTTTCATAAGCTGAACCATTTCTGTGAGCTCATCGATATACACTTTTCTTCCCGCTTTATCCTGTCTGGAAAGGAGTATTGGATGCCTGTCGGAACCTTTTATACCCAATAACTGATAAGCTGTTGCCAGATAAGTTACATAAAGACCCTTATTTTTTCGTCCGCCGTTAATCATATCCTGCCATACCAACATTCCCAGTCTGTCACAATGATAATACCACCTCTCCGGCTCCACCTTTACATGCTTTCGTAACATATTAAATCCCAGATTTTTCATGGTCTCAATGTCGTAAATCATGGCTTCATCTGTAGGTGCTGTGTACATGCTTTCCGGCCAGTACCCCTGATCCAGAACTCCTACCTGCATATAGGGGCGATTATTTAAAAAGATTCTTCTAATTCCTTTCTTATCTGTTCCTATGTTGCAGAGGCGCATGGCAAAATAGCTTTCCACACTGTCCATGAGTATACAGCAGTTCATGCTTTCCCCTTGATAGAGTTCCAATCTAACTCTATATAAATAAGGGTTTTCCGGACTCCAACTGATAAAATCAGGTAAAGAAAGCAGCATATTATCTTTTATGAAAAAGGACTGGCTTTTATATTCTTTGTTTATAAACACAACTTTCAGATAAAGATTTTGGAACTCACCTCCCCCCACTTCCGGATGCAGGCAAATGCTGCTCTGGTCATATAAGGATTCCCAAATGATGTGATTGAAATAGACAGCGGGCACTGTCTCCAGCCATACTGTACTCCAGATACCACTGGTTCCGGGATAATACATCCCACCCGGCGTCAAGGTCTGCTTTCCTACACTGTGATAGGACATGTCTGTTACATCTTCCACACAGAGAGTGATAGTAAATGCAAAATCTGTAATTGATTGCATCAACCAGTCTGTGATATCTAAAGTAAATGGCAGGTAACCTCCTGTATGTGTTCCTGCCATTCTGTCATTAATATATATGGTACAAGTCTGGTCTACCGCTCCGAAATGGAGCAGAATATGCCCCTCATTCTGAAGACACTTTCTAATCACATGGTTCATCCGGCATTCTCTCTCATACCAGAGAAGCATCCCGGGCAATAGCTGTCTTTCCACTCCGGATAGTCTTGTCTCTGGTGAAAAAGGAACCAGGATATCTCCCTCAAATGTTTCCGGTTTTCCTTTATCCTCAGCAAAAGCATACTTCCAGATTCCGTTTAAATTTTGCCAGTTGCGCCTAACCATACCGGGCCTTGGGTATTCAGGCAGTATCTCATTCTGCAAACTCCATTTTGTCTTCAGCGGAATTATAAGGTCCTTCTTTTTCTGCGATTTCATTGATCCTCTCCTCAATCTTGTTGCGCACCATATCTCTTATTTCAGCTGTGGACTTGCCTGTAAATGTGTCAGGTGATATTACTTCCAGAAAATGCACCTGGGTGGAAACGCGTTCTATGCTTTTCCCCTCAAAAGGTTTATAGGAATCCCAGATTACCACAGGTACAATAGGACAGCCTGCTTTTTGGGCACACTTAAAGCTTCCGGCATGAAACTCCTGAAGTGTATTGTGATTGTCTGTATAGCCGCCTTCAGGGAAAATTAAATACTTCCGCCCTTGTTGTAGTTCTGTGATCATTTCCTGTATAGTTTTGACCTGCTGCCTGAGATCGTCCTTTTTCAGACGTTTTCCATGTAATAGACCAATGAATTCATTACTTATGGGCATCAGTGACCTGTCATAGTCCATAACCACTGTGCACGGCTTTTTATGGGCTCCGATAATCCCCAGTGCATCATATCTTCCCTGATGATTGGAATACATCACATAACCACCACTATCAGGTAAATGATCTTCTCCATAAACATGGGTATCGATCCGGCCTTTTTGCTTTACCACATCAATAAACCTCTGGGCTAACAGATAACACTTATCTTCATCATATTTTTCCGGATGCTTTATGTAATAGGATGCCTTAGTTACATTGTAAATAATCAAGGGCATAGCTATAAATATTATGTAATAAAATCGAACCATTTTTCCTCTCCTGTTAATTTTCTTTCGTTTGCCGGAATATAGTTTCCATGGCACGATTCATTACTAACTTTCCTTCAGTATTTACAAAAAGAACTGCTACATCATAATAATCAGCAAGTTCCATACCTTCTTTTTCACCCAACACAAAACAGGCTGTAGAAAGAGCATCGCTTAGAATTCCGCTTTTACAAACAATGGTAACACTGCTTAATCCACTGTCAGTCGGATATCCTGTATGGGGATCAATAATGTGGTGATATCTTTTACCATCCACTTCCATATATCTCTCGTAATCTCCTGAAGTGGAAACATACCACTCTCCGCTTACAGATACTGTACCTATAGAAGATACTGTATTCTGTGGATTCACGATGCCAACCGTCCATGGTACCCCCCTTGCTTTTTCCCCGTAGGTCAGGATACTGCCACCTACAGAAATCACCGCTCCTTTTACCTCTTTTGTATCAAGATAATCCGCTATCCGGTCACAGGCAATCCCTTTTCCCACTGCTCCCAAATCCAGGCTCATTCCCTCAGGCAGCAGAATATTACCATTTACATATTCAATCTTGTCAAATCCGGTTTGGGACAATACATTGCTTATTTGTTCGGGTTCAGGAATTTTCTGTTCCGTATTTTCACCTGACGCCCACGCATCTATGTTCCAAAGCCTAGTAACAGGACCAACCGTAATATCAAAAGCACCCTCACTCTTTACAGAAACATCAAAGCAAGTTGTTAAATCAGCATTTAACTCTTTTGATAGCGCAATAAAATTACCACTTCCTGCCTGTGCATTGATGTTTCCCACTTCCGATTCCGAAATCCGGTATGATAAACAATCCTGCTCCAGCGAGGTAATGATATCCATGATATTTCCGGTAATATTCTCACCCTTCGTATCAATATGCTGGGTAATCACGGTTCCCATAGCTGTTCCCACTGCAGTAAATTGAGCCTGTTTTAGGCCACATCCGGTCACAAACGCTATGATGGCAAATAAAAAAATACTATCTGCAGCAATAAACAAACTTTTTTTTATTTTTCTCTTCATTTCAACTAATCCTTTTGATATACTTATGTGTAGTATACCAAAAAAAATAACCTTTTACAATATAAGGAGTTGCTATGATAACACCCGATATTAATACACCCGGGTCAGCTAAGTTATCCAAAAGAGCATTGATTTTATCGCTTTTATTGATTTCACTATGTCTGATATCCCTTGTAGTAATCATTTGCAGGTTGCCATCCTCTCGCAAGCAACTAACTGCCTATATTTATCAAAATGGGCAGCTGTTCAGAACCATAAATCTTTCAGAAGGCACTTCTGACTATACCTTTACTGTGATAGCAGAGGATGGTGGGCATAACGAAATCAGTGTGAAACCAGGTGAAATTGGTATTACGGATGCTGACTGCCCCGACAAGCTTTGCGTATCCATGGGATATGTGGATTCTTCTTTACTTCCCATTGTATGCCTCCCTCATAGCCTTGTGATTCATATAAAAGAAACCTCTCAGAATGCACCTGATATTATGACATATTAGAGAAGGAGAACGCATGTCCATAAAAAAAATGACTACTTTAGCTATGTTCACAGTGATTGCACTCACTATTTTTGTGATTGAAAGTGCCATTCCCCTTCCTGTTCCCATACCGGGAATTAAATTAGGGTTAGCGAATATTATTACTTTAATTGTGCTTCTAAACTATGGTCCTGTAGAGGCCTTGCTCGTCCTGATGTGCCGTATCTTTTTGGGTACCATGTTTACCGGTCAGGCAATGAGCCTGCTTTACAGCCTTTGCGGCGGTATTCTGTGTTTGATTGCCATGATCCTGGTTAACCGTCTTTTGAACGGACATTTTGTCTTTCTAACCAGCATGTTTGGTGCCTTGATCCACAATATAGGGCAGCTTGCGGTAGCTTATTTCATTACCGCAACTGCGGGTGTATTTGCTTATCTTCCTTTTCTCATTTTAAGCGGTGTCCTTACCGGTCTATTTACAGGCTTGTGTGCTCACTATACGCAGAAATACCTCATTCCACATATGAAAAAGCAGACAGATTGATTTGTCAGCTTTTGATGATCTTTCAATTATGAATTATATTTATTGATTTTTTGAATTTTGTACATGCGGTAAGCCCCTATGGGGCACGTCAGGTGTCCTTTTCTTCTTGTTTTTGTTCCTGTTACTGTTCTTGTTACTGTTCTTGTTACTGTTCTTGTGCCACCACTGATTGGGCTGGTGGCATACTATTTTGCTTTAATTACCTTCTTTAGTCACCAGGATTTAGGCAGGTGGCATACTATTTCACTATGAAATCTTGTTTTAGTCACCCTGTTTAGTGCCACGCAGCATACTAATCCACTATGAAATCTTGTTTTAGTCACCCTGTTTCGTGCCACGCAGCACACTAATCCACTATGAAATCTTGTTTTAGTCACCCTGTTTCGTGCCACGTAGCATACTAATCCACTATGAAATCTTGTTTTAGTCACCAGGGGATGCTCAGATGAGCATACTAATCTAACTTCAAATCATATATCAGTCACCATAAAATCAATAACAAGCCTACAGAACCACATATGGTAAATAATCTACCTTATGTGGTACTATCATAATCTCTTTCTAAAATGTCTACATCCTGACCACCCGATCACATCTTGCCACAGATGTTTGTCTGTGGGTAACCATAATAAATGTTTTTGCCATATTATCCTCTTGTAAAAGAAGATTTAATATTTCACTTTCATTCTGGTAATCTAGTGCAGAGGTGGCTTCATCAAATACAATCACCTCCGGGTTCTGTAAAAACAAGCGGGCAATTAATAGTCGCTGCCGCTGTCCTCCGGATAGGCGAATGCCGTTTTCACCAATCACAGTTTCAAAACCCTGAGATAGCTGTTCTATAAACTCCATGATATTGGCCCTTCTGCAGGCATCTTTCATTTCTTCTTCCCTTGCATCCTCCTTGCCAAACAACAGATTCTCCCGAATGGTCAGATTAAATAACGCAGATTCCTGCATCAAAAATCCTGTCCTTGCATATATATCCTGTCTGAAAATCTGATCCATCTGCTTGCCATTCCACAAGACTTCTCCTGCCTGAGGCTCTAAGTATCCAGCCATCATCTTGATCAGTGTACTCTTTCCGCATCCACTTTCTCCTACAATGGCAACTCTTTCTCCTACTTGTATTTTCATATTGAAGTCCTGTAAAACGGGTTCCTGCTCCGTATAGGAAAATTGCACCTTGCGAAACTCAATGCATTCAAATGACTTTATTTCATGGGGTCTGAATGGCGTCTTCCGCTTCATCAGTTCAGCGATTCTTTTGATGGACTCCTCTTGTTCTCCACGTTTCATGATGGTATCTGTTACTGCAAGCAGACGATTGACATAATCGGCGTAATATTCCATAAAGGCTAGCAGAGCCGGTACTGTTGCCATATTTTTTAAGACCAATATTCCGCCTAACAGATAAAGACCCATCTTGGTCAGAAATACATCCTTAAACGCCAGAAATGTTCGATTCAAGAACCAGAAAATATGGGACCTTAGAAAAGCGTCTCCCAGCTGTTTCCACAAATTGTCAAACTGTTCCTGCTGTTTTTCTTCCAGACAATTTGATTTTACCTCTTTCCAGAAAAATAGATTATGTATCATGAAATCATTATATTTTCCCATAATTTCTCTTCTTCGCTCATATTGTACATTGTTTTTCTTTTTAATAACACTTGTAATGTAAAAGGACAATGGTAGAATAAGGAAACTGATCACTGCCAGAATCCAGTTCAAATAGAGCAATATACCTGTTGTTACCAGGATACTGACCAACGTAATCCACACCTCAAGCTTCTTTTCCCAATACAGGACCACATTTTCCGTATCCTTATGGAGACGTTCCTTTAGCTCGCCAGCAGTATATCCGGACAATATCCCCAGGTCCAGCTCTGTGTATTTTTCCAAGACCAGTTGCTTCGCTTCCAAGGTCATCATCGGAAATATCTGATTGTAAACCTGTTTTATAAAGACAGATACCAATGCTTTTGCAGCAAAGATCAGCACATAAAATACTACAATCAACCATAGTATTTCCATACTGCCCTTTGTTATCACTTCATTTAAGAAAAGCAGATAACAATAAGGGGATAAAAGTAGTAATCCAGAATAAACAAACTGTAACAGCACATATATAATCATTTTACCTTTGTATGGTTTGATGGAAATACAACTATTCATATATGCCCTCGCTTTCCGCGTGGGTAGCAGACTGTATATATTCCTCATATAAGGATTGATACAACTCATTCTTCTGCATCAGACTCTCATGATCCCCCATTGCCACCACGCAGCCCTGTTCAATCACTATCGCGTTATGGGCTGCCAGCACAGTTGAAAACCGATGGGCCACGGATAGTATAGTGGTATCGGGTAACTGCCCGTAAATAAACCCATTCACTGCACGTTCTGTTTCTTCATCCAGTGCCGAGGTAGCTTCATCCAAAAGCAGAATCTTGGGATTTCTGTAAATACATCTGGCTATGGCAATCCTTTGCTTCTGTCCACCTGATAACTCTCTGCCACCACTGCCAATGAGGGTATCCAGTTTTTCAGGCAATTCTTCCACCAGTTCCTTTAACCTCAATCCATCCAGAATCTCCCATATCCGGGAATCATTTGTGGAATCATCTGACAGGCTGATGTTCTTTCTAAAACTTCCATGGAGCAATCCGTTATCCTGCTGTACCACTGCAATCTGACTTCGTAAACTGTACAAAGAATAATCAGTGAGACAGATATCATCCACAGAAATACAACCCTCTTCTGGTTCATACAGTCTGTAAAGCAGCTGTAAAAGCGTACTCTTTCCTTCTCCGCTTCTTCCTACGAAAGCCACCTTATCTCCTGCTTCTATCTGTAAATTAAGATTATGTAGAACCGTAGTTTCCCCATATCCAAAGGAAACCTGTTTAAACCGAATATTCCCCTTGGAAAGCTTACAATTCCTGGCTTTGGGTAAATCCTGTTCTTCCTCCTCTGACATAAATTCTTCAACCCTGTGAATTCCCACCAGGTTGCCACTCATGTCGGTAAGCTTTCTACCCAATGCATTGTAGTAAGTGGCACAGGTGGAAAAATAAGCGGCGCATGCTACGAACTGTCCTACCGTAATGCTTTTTCTACTGATGCAATAAGCTGCAATACAGTAGACACAAAGCTGTCCTAGTAATGTCAGGGCTTCATTAACATTTGCAGACTTCAGTTCCTCATAGCCCACTTTCACTTCCTGCTCTCTTACCAGATTGTTTTTGGCTCTGTAATCCCTTTCCACCTTATTCTGGGCATGCAAAAGCTTCCATTGTGAAATTCCTATCATCATTTCCAGAATCCAGGCATCCACCAATCCCTTCTCAGTCTGGATCTTTTCATGCCGTTTTTTCAATATCCCAGAAAAATAACGGATGGACCATGCCATAACCGGTGTCAGGACGATTGCCACAAGTCCCAGATACAAATTGATATACAGTAAATAACCAATGGAAATAGCCAGCTGGAGAAAATTGGCAAGCACATAAAATAAGCTTCTATGAATGAACTCCAGAAAGCACTCTGTATCATTCAGGATTCTATTCATGACATCACCACTTTTGATGTTGGTCAGAACAGAAGCCTTCAGCTTCAATAGATGCCGAAAACAAAGCTTACGGATATCCACCACATAGGTAGCTTCCAGATGGGCCCACAGGTAGTTCAATGCCCCATGAGAACACTGATTCAAAAAGTACAAACCTGCATACAGGAAGAAGTACAACAAAAACCCTCTCATCTGCTGCTTGTAAAATATCTGATCCACTATTTTTCCTGTTATATAAGGAAACATAGATCCTGTCACTGTTCCCAACAGTACAGTGACTAGTAGCAGGAAAAGCTGCCACCTGTATCCTTTCGTCGTCCGGTAGATAAACTTCATGAATTCTCCTTCATATCTTAACGATAGTCAATCAGCACTTTACCTGCTTGTGTACTGTAGCTTGGATAAAGTAATGACTTCCCTCTCTATAATCATCTTCGCTCATTTTGCATTCCGTAATATGGCGCACTTTATCAAATGAGTAATTATGAAATAGGGTGGTAAGCAAAGACTTATCTGCAAAGAAATGGGGCACATCCACCTCTGCCCCCTCTGTTTTTAAAACCGTATTGGGATCAATATGTGGATATAAATTCTCGGCAAAAGCAAAGTGCTCCTTGGAACAAAGGGTGACAAATACCTTGCCTTCTGGCTTAAGCACTCTGGTGATTTCATCAATCACCTCCTGAACCCCTTCCGTATCTGCATGAGAAATCACGTGGTAAGAAAATACTCTATCAAATGCATCGTTGGTAAAAGGCAGATGCTTCATATCCGCAACTCTGCATGCAAAATCCACATGATTCTCAATTCTCATGTTCTTTGTATAGGAAACTGCTTCCTTGGATAAATCCACCCCCGTTACCTTGAACCCTTTCTGCGCAAAGTAAACAGAATGCCGGCCAATCCCGCATCCTAAGTCCAATATGGAACGAGCACCTTCCTGTGCCCACCTCTCTGCCAGATATACACTTTCTTCCGATGGCACTAACCATCTTTGCTTATCCGCCTGGGACCAATCCCATCCTTTTGACTCTGTCATTTTTTCTCCCCTTAAGATATAGATAGTGTCATATTATTATCATAGAAATAGGAATAAATGCTAGTTAACTTATCACAATATGTAGTATAGAAAGTACAAGAAAAATAATGCTAGTATGTTTCTTTTTTAGGAATAATCATTTGCATCATTAAACATGATTCGTCCTGCATTGGTCTTTCCGGTATACACTCCCCTTTTCCTTGCTTATATAAATTGCCGGTAACCGCTAAACAAATTGCATCCACGATATCGTCCGCATTACATTTATACAGTTTCGATTTTTCAAGTATAAATTCAAGTGTAAGGTCAGGTAGAAATCTACTCAAAATATGAATTCTTTCAAGCAAACCATCCTTTTCTGATTTCTTTGACATGACAACTCCACCGTTTAACCTGGCAAAACAAACCTCAGGGTGACTTTCCTTTATCACGTTTTTATATTCAGTGTGTTGATTGAGAAAAGTATCTACTTCACTAATTTTGGGAATAATTGCCATAGTTTGCTTTGCTAAACTTTTTCCTAACACTTTTACATTTTGTTGAATCTGTTCTTTTTCCGTATCTGCGTAAACAGCTTGTCTACACGGAACAGCAAAAATGGTAGACGCTCTACCGGGTATGTTTTTTCTGGCTTCAGTATCAGGTCTAATGTGTGTATGATCACTTGGCAACCCAATCACCATATCAATCAAAAATGTATCGAATTTATCATATTTTTCTAATATATCACTAATTTCATGAAAATTCTCAATCCGCAAATCACTGTTATCAACAAGGGCAATAATCCATCCATTTTTGCATCCATCTACACCTATACTCAATAAATTTTTATCTAATATCCGGCTTGATGCACTATCACTGGATATATACCTGCATTGGTCTATATAGGATTGAATAAAGCGAATGCAAGCTTGTATAAAATAATTGATAAACTTATCATAATTAATTGATGATTCAAAAAGATAAGTATGTTCTTTTACATTATGATAATCATATCCCTTACGTATCTTTTCTTCTGTTTTCATAACAAATATTGTGCTACCAATATCATATGTATGGAACAGCTGAGCACTCCAATAATCACCAGCATGAACTACCATATCGCGCATCATTTTGATTGTCATAGCAAATTCGTCTATTGTTAATTGATCATTTACTTTCTCATCACCATCTATGGATGTTAGTCTAAAATTATCTATAAAGTATTGTTTATCTAAATAGTAAGTATCAAAAAAACTTACTTTCTCATTTTTCATACCGTTGGTTTGTTTCAGTTTACACAATGATTCTATACATATCCGGATGCACATAACAACAAAAGCATCTTTGCCAGGTCTAAGCTTTCTCATATCCTTCGCTAACTCAATGAATCTAACAACTTGATTCATCATACGTCTAGGAATTTTATCCATTGTGTCATTTTCAAACACCCTATCAAAGAATTCATACATCGCAGCTCTGTTAGAAAAATATTGTTTATAGAACTCTTCTGTTTCTTTCCGATAGTCATTTATAAAACTGCACATTTTATACAAATCCTCATTCATAATTCACCTCCAAAGTCAACTTATTTCAAAATTCATAACTGAATCAAACATTTACATCCTTTCCCCCATTTATAAAATGTAGCTCCGTTCCTATTCATATATGGTCTACTGGTAACTTATCGTTATCTTCACTTCTTCCTTTTCCCTAAAAGTATACTCTGCGCAATCCCCTGCCATTGCTACTTGCACACCATTGATCAAGAACGCCTTTACACTTCGGATTCTAAAGGTAATCATCTGAGCCCTATCAGAGGTAATCACTGCTTCTAATCCCTGTTCATTCCACTTCAGGTAATGGAGCTTTGCCCATGTATAAAGCCATACCCCTTCAATCTCACCACAAGGGAAATCCGCAACCATGGCTGGTAAAAATTCAACCAGACCCGGCATGGAGAATACACACATCTCCAACAGAATTGCGGGCATGGCACCCTGTAAATCAGGGAACTGCCCCCTATATGGAAAATGTGCAGTGGAAAGATTGCAGCGTACAAAGCCATGATTGATCAGCTGGGAAAGGTTCTGTGTCAGTTCATCTTGATCTTTCAGTCTGATGGCACACAATGCTCGATGGATGATACCGTGAGCAGAATCATCCTGCTGCCCTCTTTTCCTGTTTGAAATCATAATGGCCTTTGCCACTTCAGGTTCCCTGTCAGGTGTTACGGCACGTCCCGGCCATAAATCATAATGATGGGAAACATGGCGATGATTATAATTCTCCTCAATAGAAGGCCAAGACCATTCCTTTAAGCCCCCCTCTTCGTCCAAAAGGTAATCCGGAAGCTTAGTAAGCTGATCCTGCCAATGAGCAATATTCTCCTGTTCAATGCCCAGGGTCTCACATGCATCAATCAGATTCACAAGTACTTCTCTGCAGATTGCAATATCCATTACAGAATTGATTCTGGTAGGATTTATGCTCTTACAGGTCACCGTTTCGTAACCTGGATTAGGTGTGGGATCCTCCGGTGAAAAGGAGGGATAAAAGATGGATTTTCCGTTTTCATCCTCATCACAGGCATAGTCTGCAAAGAATAAAGCAATCTCCTTAAGTCCCGGTACAACACGATTTCGTAAGAAATCCAGATCTCCTGTACACAAATAATATCCCCAGAGTTCATTGAAAATCCAGCCTAAACAGCCGGTCCAACAATAGTGTGGATAGGTTTTGGAAAAATGATAAAAGAGTCCCGAATCATAATCACAATGCACGCTAGCAAGCAAGCCTCCGGCATTGAATAACCGCTTAGCATTAATTCTGAAATCATCAAATTTAGTCTCATAATATTTGAAGTAAACATCCATCTCATCAAAAAGTCCGGTGTTGTTTCCTGCACAGACCTGCAGATTCGTATTGATGTTATGCTGCCCCCACATGGGTGGAATCGTTCCTGTATCGATAATCTGATAAAAACGTCCCATATCATAAAGCTTATCCATGAGCATGGCATCCAAACGAGGAGCTTCATGCCCCCGTTTTAGAAGCTCCTCACCCGACAGCACATAGTCTTCCTTATTTGCCAGTTTGATCTGAGAACGGCGCATACGTTCGCCCAGATACTTGTCATTGCCTTTTACAAGCTCGTCAAAGTCCGGTGTGGTCGTACTAAAGTCTTTTACAATTTTATCTTCAGAGCCAAACTCAAAATTTTCCTCTATTTTCACTGCTTTCGCATAAATAATCAGGCTATTACCTTGTTCTATCTGAATGCCGTCATCCTTTACTTCTATACTTCCACCCTCAGGCAGGAAACGTAATACGGCTACATATCCCTTTTTCCCAAACTCAGGATTGTATCCCCATACAAGAGTAGCCAGATCCTCCTCTATCTTAAGCGTATGGGTTGAATTCTTCATGGTTTCCTGGCCAAACATATTGAGTCCACCCGGAAGGTCCAAGGTGAATTCCATATCCAGCTGTCCCTTTGGAGCCGTAAAACGCATGGCAACCAAATCTCCATCGTATGCAGCTAAAATCTCATTCTCGTAAACACCTTTCGCATTCTCCCAATGAGTGGTGACTTTACCCGTTAGCATATCCAGAAAACGAAGGTAATTCCTCGTTTCCTTGCTTTCCTGACGAATACAATTCATGCTGAAAGCTTTATGTATGCGGGGTGAACCTGCCGGATAGACAATCTTTGCATCCAGGTTCATGTACTGATCCATGCCTGCTTCTTTTTGAGCCTTGTCTATCAGTTGATCTGCCAGTTCCGGCTTGCCTTCCATCACATATTTACGTATATCCTGCAGATAAGGACGTAAATCCGGTGGTAAGGGGGTCTTCGCCCATTGTGGTTCGTATAAAAGCTCCTGGGTTACGATAATTTCCTCATTATATGGATTTCCCGAAACATCCACACGATGGGAGCCGTTACCGGTATAAAAATAATCGGATTTCTCCCTGGCAGGAGCGATGGAACAAACACTGCGTTCGGGCAGTATCTTTTTACGTTCCTCCACTGCCATATAGGAATACGGGTACTGATAGTGAATTACTTTCATGCTTTTTCCCTCCATATCTATTAGGACATATATCTTTTGTGTCTTATTTCTTATGTGTCTTATTTCTTATGTGCCTTATTTATTTAGCCATTATGGTGAAAATGAATTATTGTTTTAAATAACTGATCGCTTCCTCAAAGCTGATACACTTTGCATAACGATTGTTCCACATTTTCTCATTATAGTAGTGATAGGTAGTTTCACCTAACAGGTATTCATTGTCAAATGTTGTGTTGCAGTATGCAGGTACTATCATCTCAAGGTGATGCTCAAATCCGGCCTTTATGGTCGCATCAATACAATAATCTGTCTGTAAGCCTACAATCATAACCTGCGTTTCACCTTTGTCTTTCAAATATTCAGCTAAGCCAGTATCCCGAAACGCACTATTTACATACTTTATAAATATCTTCTCATTTGATTTAGGTGAAAATTCATGGTAGATAGCAAATTCATCCACACCTTTTGTCAGCTCAATCCCATCATCATGCTGAACGTATATAACTTCGATGTTATGTAATCTGGCAGTAGCTATTAATGTACTTACATTTTTATTAAATAATGCATATTCATATAAATCCGGTGTAACAATCAAATTCTGCGTATCAACAACTAACAAAACCATACCTTTTTCTCCCATTTATTCTCTTTTTTTTACCACTTATTTAATCATATAATAAATCAGCTAAATGTCAATTATGCTTTGACATTTAGCTGATTGTTCTTATCGGATCTCTTATATTTTCCTGTGATTGCGCCTTGTTGAATCACATGTCCCTTCATGCTATTTAAAACATCGTACCTTCTACTCTGTGAACTTAAATCCAGTAAACAGTCCAGTACATAAATGTGAAAAGCGTACCTATGGGTATTACTGATAAAGATAGGCTGCTTGGGTCCTCTATATCTGTGTTTCCCATATCCAATTCCCTGAACTGCGCCACCAAGAGAGGGTACTGTCTCTCCTGCAGGTATATTACCTGGAATGACCGACTTCGGAGGAATGTTCCAGATTGCCCAATGGTTATATTCCTCCATAAAGGGAATATCTAAATCATTCATTAGTATGGCAATGGAAACTGCATTCTCAGCCAGATTATGTAACGTAAACTCCGGTGAAGCATCCTCACCAAAACCGGTATTTCTAGTGGGAATATCCCCACCATCTACAAAATCCTTGCTCGTCACCACCAATACCGCAACTTTTTCATCAATCATATTTATTCCCATCCGTGTGCTTCCCCTTCTGTTTTTACAACCAAATCGCTTCACTGATTAGATGCTGTACTCTGACATCCTCAACGCACACCATCTTGGCAAGCAGCCAAGCACGTTCATCTTCTGTCATTTCCTCCATCTTTTTGGTACCCTCCAGTTTCTCGAATCGCTCCCTGATGGATAAAACTGCTTCCATTTTTCGTTCTGCAAGCATCTTTTGATCATTCCACGCAGAATATCTCTTTTTCAACATTTTCACAAATGCAGCAGAATCTGTCCCACCTTGTAGAATACTCTTTATTTCTTTTAAGGTAAACCCCAAAGCTTTTAGCTCTATAACAGCATTAAGCTGTTTCACTTGATCTGCAGAATAATATCGGTATCCTGTTTCTTCATCAATATACGCCGGACGCAGAATCTCCATTTTTTCGTATATACGTAGTGCTTTCTGTGAAATATCAAAAAAATCAGCAAACTCCCCTATTCTCATATACATTTGATTGTCATCCATAATATACCACCCTCAGCTTCCCAGTATTAACTAAAATGTAACACCTTTCTTATGCACCAAAAGCTCGTTTATTCTATGTAAACCGGCCAGATTCATGCGAATATGAACACTACTGCGAATTCCCATAAACAGCCCCATAAGAATTCCGCTTTGTAGTTTTGTTATAGCAATTAATTCACCAAATAACATGTTACCGGATGCAATAGCTCCACCGGAGTATAAAAGCAGCACCAGATATCCCATAAGTCCAAATAACAGAATAAGTGCACTGCCAAACGCATTTTTCAGTGTCATGACCATTTTAAGCTGCATCACTTCTCTGCTCTCCCGCCTGTAGCTTCTTATAAGCATAGGCTTGGCATCGTAAAGAACAGCCGTATCCGCCATGGTTATCATGGAAGAAAGAATGGTATTCATTCTACCCTTGGCTTGCAGAACCTTCTCCTGTAGATCTGTCATGGGTTTTGCTACCACAAACCAATTCAGAATCACATGAGGTATCACAAAGCTCATCACAATGAAAAATATTTTTAAGTTCATCCCTACCAGCATAAGTGAAGTACAGATAATACTAAATACTGCAATCACAAAATGAGGAATATTGAGCACGCCACCCAAAATCATGATTGTCATACCCGCATCCAGATTCAAACGTGTTAAAAAGTCTCCTGATGATCCCTTTTCCACCTGAGAAAGAGAATGCTCCATAATACTATTCGCTGCTGCAATCCTTGTTTTTCCCGCAATTTGTACGTACATTACGGAGAAAATCCGCCATACAATGCTATTATAAGAAAACAGGAGCAGACTTGCAACCCCATAAAAAACACATGCTCTGTAAAGATCTGCCTGGCTTCCCTTCTCAATTGCTCCAAAGGCATCCCTCAAGAAAAAAACCTGGGAAAGATTCAGTAAAAAGTCAAACGGTGTTCGTAAAGCCAGCAGGAAAATATACTTTTTTCTCTCCCCGATTATCCCAAGAATATTCCACAAATTCTTCATGACAGGGTCTCCTTTGTTCAAATTTGCTTCAACACATTTCTTCCTATATCTCATGATACGATCTACACAGGATACAGCCGTCCTCCATCCATGCTGAAAACTCTTTGACAGTTTTGTAGTACCCTCTTTCGATGGGATACATGAATGACTGTTTTGCCAATAATCAGTCGATTCAGTGCATCCATAAGCGAGTCCTCTGTTTTTTCATCCAATGCTGAGGTTACTTCATCAAGTAATACGATGGGTGCATCCTTCACAATCGCACGTGCTATTGCAATTCTCTGTGCCTGTCCACCTGATACCTTGTTTCCTCTTTCCCCCACATAGGTGTCCAGACCATCCTTTAAGGAACCAATCCATTCCATTAGCTGTGCTGCTCTGCATGCTTCCCAGACTTTTTCCTCCTGGACATCATGCCCACAGGTGATATTTTCACGTATGGAAGCCGGGAATAAAAAGCCCGTTTGCAAAACCATGGAAACCTTTTCCCGAATCTGATTTTCCTTGTCCTCACCTGCCACCACAAGGATGCCGGATTGATTTTCATAAAGTCCTGAAACCAGTTTCAGCAGAGTGGTTTTTCCACACCCGCTCTCTCCTACAATTCCTATATTCTCTCCCTTTTTGATTTCCAGGCAAACATCAGATAAAATAGCCCGGTCCTCATATGCATATGATACATGTTCTAACAAAACTCCCATAAACTCCACCTCACATTGAAACCATTGATTTGAAATTGCTGCAAAACCTGCGAAATGTCCCTACGAATCCGGGCATGTTCATCAAAAATCCGGTTACATTCGCTGACATACTGATAAATAGATATAAAATTCCCATCTTCATCTCACCTAGAAGTACCATCCTTCCTCCCACAAGTACTAGCATATGTGTAGGAATACAGGACAATATTGCAGATAAGGACATAAGCAAGGATCGTCTTTTTTCTTCGTTGGAACTTACCGCTACCCACTTGTTAGTTACATCCACATAACTACTTAACATCACATTTTCTGCATTGTATAGTTTCATCACCGGAAACAGTTCCAGTATGGTATCTGCAATTCTGTTTGTCTCCTGTCTGGCCTTTTGACTTTGTAAAGCAAGGCTACCCAATATTCTGCTTGTAAAAAATGCATAAATCAGAATAATCAGCACCGGCAGATTTGCAATGCAGGTGACTGTGGCATTCAATTTCAAAAGCCAAATAAATGTGACAACACATTTTATAAAATTGTTGAGCAGTGGAAATAGATTTTCTGTTAAATATTCAGAGATCTCATTGACTTCGTTTAGCAGCTTAGAAACCTGGGATCCGGCATTCATTTCTGCAAGTTCCGTACTCTTCTTATTTTGGATACTTAATGCGAATGAAACTCGGAGCTCCTCGCTCATCTTTTCACTTGTATATCCTGAAATGAAGGTGAATGCCCCCTCCGTCAATACAACAAGCACTATGTAAATACACATTTTCAAAACTATATCCACAGTAGGTTGATTTCCCTCACAGATCAAATCAATTAATTCAGCAATTCTCATATTCCAGGCAAACGAAGCTGTTACCGCTAGTATGCTGATGCATATGGTAAGGAATACAAGACCAATTTGTGATCTTAACAAATTTATAAGTCCTCTCATAAGTGCTTCCTCCGCTCTCCTGGTTCATGGTTAATTTCTCTTCTCCAACCATAATCCTTGTCCCAAGGGCAAAGTCAACAAAAATCTATCGCAATAAAAAAGTCAGGAGAATTTTTCTCCTGACACGTCACTTTTCTTTACTTAAGTTATTTGCGGTACTCCTTCAGTAATCCTTTACAAGCTTCTGTAATCTGATTATAGACTTCTTCAAATTTTCCTGTATACCAAGGATCATCCACTTTTTCAAAAGGTTTACCAACCAATGCCATACATAGTTTGATTTTATTCTCCGGATCTCCGCCAAAAAAGCGCTGTCTCAGAATATTTACATGAAAATCTTCCATTACAATAATCATATCGAATTTTTCGTAATCCGATTTACATACTTGTCGTGCATGATGTCCATCACAACTAATACCATGCTTTCTCAATTCCTTTTTTGCCGGCGGATAAACAGGATTCCCGATTTCTTCTGTAGATATGGCAGCTGACTCAATATAGAATTCATCACCTATTCCTCTTTGAGTTACCATATCTTTTAATATATATTCCCCCATCGGACTCCTACAAATATTGCCCCAACAAACAAATAGTACACTAATCACAATAATTACCTCTTTCGATACCGTAATGCATCGTTTTGATTTTCTTCACCCTATATTCTATATGTCCCAAAAATTCTTTAGCATATATACAAACCGACCTTTATCAGGAAACACATTTACCTGATAATTTTTGGGAATCAATTCAACTTCACGAAGTTTTCCTTCATTCTTTACATCTGCACAAAATAAAACGGATGAAAAGCGTAACATATTCTTTGCCATATACTCATAATAGGATTCTTTATCAAATTTGGAACCATTATGAGATGCTTCCTGATTCTCTAAATAATTCTGTCCCTCAATTAACCCCTTGCGAAAATGTTCAAGCGACACATACTCACCGTTTTCATCTTTAAAATACAGTCTCCAGGTAGGATCTAACATAATCCTCTTTCCGGATGGCAGCAGACAATCAACAACTACATGGCAATCTTCAAATGGTTCTTCATATGGTTTACACGTTACATCCATCATCAAACATCAGATTTGCTTGTATGGAATTCATCAGACAATGCTGTCCCATTTCAACTCCCACATAAATAGTGGCAATCCCACGGTCACCGTTACACACCCATTCAGGAGTATATATAAAGCAACGTTCCATTGCTTCAAGCCGAGATAGCCTTGGCTTTACCTCCTTTTCAAAGCTGTGAAACTCATCCCTCTTTCCGATGGCATAAAATAGGCTGATACCCTTCCTTTCATACTCATCCAGTTTCTCATCATCCGGAATATTCGTAGTACCTACTGGAACTAACCCATCAAAATAATCCGTATACTTATTCCCCATCTTAAAGGTAAAAGATGCTCCTGCTGAATTACCAAGTAAGAATTTCTTGCCCACACCTTCGGTATGTTTCTTAATAAAAGCATTAATCATATTATAAACCGGCTCCAGGTAATCCTCATTCCAACATCCATATAACTTTCCATCTTCTCCATGATATTCGTTGGCAATGGGAATTAATAAATACGCACCTCCTAAATTTTTTTGATATTCTTGCGTTGCAAAATGTTCAGCTCCGGTATAATTAACACACATATCTCCAACAAATGAGTTGCTGGCACCATGCAGAAAAATGATAATTGGATAATCCTTATTCTTCTGATATCCATGCTTTGTAGGATCATAAAAGTAATATCTTAATTTTTTTACAATCTCATCCTTTGTCTCAAATGCGTCTTGTTCAAATAAAGATAGATACTTACCACACTCATAAGTTACATTATAGGAAAGAAATGAATCTTTCGGTATTTCAGCTGCCCAAGGCGGTGTGGGTCTCTCATTCATAACAATTACCTCCAAAATAAATTATATGTAATCCAGACGACTACATTGGCAATTGATCACTTGCAGTTGTTTTCTGTTAAACACCGCATCTATTAAGTGCCTGTACTATCTTGTCCTGAGTGATGGGTCGAGGAGTAAAGTAAGCAGCTCCCAGTCGAAACGCCTGTGATCCAAATCCTTTATCCTCTGAAAACCATACACGTGGTGTACTATCCCGAAGTGTTTTGAATGCATTCATACCCTCTCACTTACCCCTCCGCTTCTGGATGGTTACAAAGATTACTGCATAATCATCAACGTCCAGTTTCCAGATGAAATCGTCATAGTCTGGTCTAATTAAGGAATATTGTAAAGGAATATCGCGGAAATATGCATATCACACATGAAGATTGTTTCTCAGGACGGTCATGTTGATTTTAATTCAAAAGGTGCAAACCAGGTGCAAAAAACCATTTTTCCATCACCCAAATCCAGTATTTATCAGCAATTCTTGATAAACATCAGATATTGCCGTAGTCCAACCAAAGGGAGCACTTGACCATTCTTTTTATTCACCTCTCGACTTCTCTATCTCTGCTATTTCATGTAGAACTTCCGAGAATTGCTCTGACTTTGATTCTAGCAAGCCATGTGTAGTGTCTTTCATGATATACATTTTTTTGAATAGGGCCTCTACTGAATCAAAATATTCTTGAGCAATGATATAATTACATTGATAATCCTTATCACCATTGATGTTATAATACGGAATCTGATATGTACTTCTATCATCGAGATAGAATCGAGTAAATTCATCTGAATTCAAGAAGTTCATGTAAACTGGTGACGCTCCTGATTGAATCCAATTCACAAAATCACTTAATGTATAATATGGATTAAAAATCTGTACAGCAGTCATATTATAATCTTGTCCATCCGCAAATAAGCCATAATCATACTGCTCCATCAAAGCATTTCTTGCATAATAGTAATCCCCTGTATAATTATCAATGGTTAACTTATTTACCAGTTCGATTCCTTCAGAATTATCTCCTACCCATTTTTTTGCTTCTTCTTTAAATGCCACTTCATTATTATGCATATTGATAAACTGACCTGTTCCAATAAAACAAGAATAATATTGAGGATATTCAAGTGCCAGATTAGCTCCAAATATAGATCCCCAAGAATGCCCAAGCAGCACTATTTTTTCTGTTCCCAAATATTCCAGAATAAACTTCGTCATTTCCAAGCCATCGGACATCATCAAATTGTAAGTGAGCTCATTATCATCCTGATCTTTAGAATAACTCTTTCCACAATTTCTTTGGTCCCATGTAACAACTGTATAGACATCAGCCCATTTTCTAGTAAATGCATAATCATATGCACTGGTAGCAGAGCCGGGACCACCATGCAAATATAATAAAACTGGATTATTGATATCTTCTCCATAAATACTAATCCATTGTTGTGTACCATTTATATCAACATACATTTCTTCATTTATGCCTTTTGGGGGTGTTTTATCATTCTTTCTTTGTCCAATAAATCGCACAATAAAAAATAAAAGAATGCAGGCAAGCAATACGATGAACAACCATTTCAGTATTTTTAATAACAGTTTCAAAAATTTCTTCATAATTTACCCTTCTCAACAACCAATTCTGTTTTCTCTCTTTTAGACTAAAAATGTTGAAATTTAGTTTCTAATCTATCACTTAATAATATTACTCCGCCAGTCAATCTTCAACCAGAAAAAGCACCCCTTCCGGTGTGCTTTTTCTCTATGCCTTTACTACTTTAAATGCTTTCTATACTATCAGCTTTGCATCGTTACCCTGCCAAACTTCCTTCTTGGATTGTTTCTTTTTTCATGGGTCATCTCTTTGTATCGCCTTGCAATAGAATTATGTACGATTCACCTCATCAATCCACCCTATCAACCCTTGAGGAAGGCGACTATCCATAGGGCATCCATCATCAAACATCAAATTAGCTTGTATGGCATTCATAAGACAATGCTGTCCCATTTCAACTCCTAAATTAATTGTGGCAATCCCACGGTCACCGTTACAAACCCATTCAGGAGTATATATAAAGCAACGTTCCATTGCTTCAAGCCGAGATAGCCTTGGCTTTACCTTCTTTTCAAAGCTGTGAAACTCATCCCGCTTTCCGATGGCATTAATTCCGGTAACTGCCCAATAGTTGAATGTAAAGTGACCTATTTTTTGCATAAAAACAGGTGTCATCTCAAGCGTCCACCAGCTTCCGCCTAGTGAGACATTACCATAAACAATAGCATTGAAAAGCCCGTTGCCTGGGCAAGACTTTTTGAAATAGATGCAATAAACACACTAATCGCTCCTGTACACAATGCAGCAATCATGATAAAGATAATGAGATAAATTGGATTGCCCAATGATATTCCAAACAAAAGTGCTCCAACAAGGAAAAGGATAAGGGATTGCATAAATCCTTGTAATGACATACCAATCCATTTTCCGATAATTAAGTCTCGCCTTTTTGTAGTGGAAACCAAAATACGACGTAGTGTCTTATTATTTCGCTCATCTATCAGTTTACCAGAACCGCCCAAAATTGAAAACAGAAGAAACATAACCGCAAATCCGGGGATAGTCTGGTAGAAGCTTCTAGCTTTGCCCTCACCACCAATTGTTTTAGGAACCCCCTGTTTCTGTAACAATGCACATCCCCCTTCCAAACTCTTATCTTTTTCTATTAGGAGCTGCTTTTTCTCTTTAAGAATGTCTAAAGCACATTCTCTTTCTATATGACAGATAAAAATGGAGGCTAAATTAAACTGTGTATAACTCCATTGCATATTCCCCAAAAACTGTTCCAGCGTGTTCACAAAAATTTTACTGCCATCATTTGTGATGGAATAAACTGTTTTATCCGGATAATTTCCTTCTCTAATACGCTCTCCTTTAATGTATCCTTTTTTTCTAGCACCTTAATTGAAGAATAAATAGATTGTTTGGGTGCCTGAAGCCAATTTTGCATACTCACTCTCTCTGCAAACTTTGCTATTTCATATGGATTAGTCGGACTCTCCGAAATAATTCTCAAAATAAATACACTTAAGTCTGTTATCATATTTTATCTCCTATCTGGTATGATTTAGTACTGGTATGTTTTCATACTATTATCATATAGATTTGTCAATACCATGCTTGGAAATCATAGAAAAAGGCCCTAACTTCAAGGTATTGTAACCTCAAAATCAGAGCCATAATTTCCTTATTTAATAATATTAACAATCTGATTTACATCTTTTTGAGTAAGTCGATTTCTTGCATGCGTATGAATGACTCTATCCAATTCAGTAACACTTGATATAACTAAATTGCTATGTACTGAGCAATTTCCTTGTACCAAAATTGCATATCCATCAACCCATACTTTCTTACCGTAATAATCAAGATAATTTGCTAATAGGTAAACCTGCCTCTTTACTTGCTTAATTGGATTTTTTACGGTCTTAGTATATATATTTCCAGCATCTGTCATTTTATATTTCTGCCATTCAAAATCATCTTCTCCGCCGACCAAAGTTCCACTATAATTTTTGACTTCAAAGATGAATACACCAAACTTATTCACTACAACAGCATCAAGTTCTGCCGGTCTTCCATCAAATACAAATTTAACATTTGTAAATATATTATCGTCAGGTCTTAAGACCCCTTTAATGATATTCGCAGCAATCTCTTCACCACGTCTACCAGCACGTCTCTTTTGCGATTCAAAAGTAAAATCAAATGACTCTAACCCCTTAAACAGTAAAACCAATAAAAGAATACCTATTACAATAGCAACCGTTATAAGCACTATCATCATTTTTATCACTTCCTTTCTTAAATAATCATATCTCAAATACCGAAATGCATATTGTGGCACATACATTACTATTATCAAATCAATGAATTCTGTATTGGTACAAACACTGAGTAAATTCACAACCTCTATAAATCACCCTGGTTTTCCCAGTATCATAAAATCCATTTCTTTCATAAAACCTTTGAGCTGCAAGATTTTCTATTAATACCCATAGGTATACTTTTTCCTCTAATCTATCTCTCAGTAAGTGTTCCAGCATTTGACTACCATAGGTTTTCCCGCGATATTGATTTAAAATATAGAAACCCTCAATTTCAACATTTCCATCATAAATATGTCTTTTTAATATTC